>CAKUSF010000028.1 GCA_934678915.1 uncultured Bacteroidales bacterium | reverse complement strand
TCATTTGACAAAAAAAAGAGGCTGGAGGCCTCTCTGGTGAAAATATTGAAAAAATTAAGTGTCAAACTTCCGGTGACCGGATTTTTTATTGTATCATGCCAAATTAATTTGCAACTTAAAACTTTTTCCCTATCTTTGCATTCCCAATGGGGTATTAGCTCAGTTGGTAGAGCGTTTGAATGGCATTCAAAAGGTCAGGAGTTCGATTCTCCTATGCTCCACTTCCCGTTGAATAGTCGTTAAGTATCTTCTTTCATTCATGAACCAGAAGCGAAGCACCATATTCAAGGCTCTTGAGAGTTTTCCAAGAGTCGAGTTGGAAGACATCCGCCAGTATTTTGGAGCGGACGTCCCTACTAAAGTCCGCAAGAACGAATTTGTGGACAGGCTTGGCGCGTACATCATCGAAAGACCGGTCGAGTGGCTTGGCAGGATGTTGGAAAGGGACCTGCTCCTTCTGAAGAAACTTGTCGAGGCCGGCCCTGGGGTTCCTCTCTATTTAGATTACCCTGATTTTCCGTCTGTTCTTGAGACTATCAAACTGTTAGGCTCTGACACCACCGATGAGAATTTCAGAGAAGTCTGGATTCCGAAAGATTTCTATGACGTTGTTGCTCCACACATTGATGAAGTACTTCATGAAGGTGAGGTCAGCGGAGCGTTTGAGGCTGACCGTGCTGCATTGGGCTACCTTTGCCTCTACGGAATGATGACTGTTGAGGAGTTTTTTGACAAGATGCTTGACTACTGGGAGTTTTCCGGAAAGCACAGCCTTGAGTATTTTACGAACATGGTCTATGAAAGTCCGGTTATGAAATTATGCCGGGTTGACGTGGACGGGGTTCGTTACATGAGTGCTCCTAACATATTCGATCCAGAGGAAATTCTGAAAGGACGTCAGGAATATTCCGCCATTGAGTCGCTTCGCCATTTTACACCGCAGGAAGCCTTGAAGGCTGGTTCCGGTTCTCCTTATTTTGTCTATGGCCTTGATTCTAAGGAGGGACGTAGGTTGGTCGAGATGCTGGAAAATTTGGGCTATGCAGGTGAAGATCTTGTCCATGAGGAGCATGACATCTGGATGAATGCCCAGATGATTGGTAAGAATGACACTACTGAAGCCATCTTTGCCAGTGTTTCCCGTAAGCAGGACGAGATCGAGTCCTTTGATGACTACAATGAATGCATGGAGATTGTGGCCGCCTATGCGAATTCCCTTCCAAAGTGGCTCCTGAAAGGCTATTCTTCCAACGAGAAGAACTGCCTGAAAGTTGTCCTCCAGACGGAAGATGATCCGATCCAGTCCATGATAAAGAAGAACCCCATCCTCGGTCTCTTCGTTCCCGCAACCCCTCCGGACGCCCCATGCCCCTGCGGCAGCCGTCTTTCTTACCGTAATTGCCACGGCAAGAATATGAGTTAGAAAGAGCCGAACGCCCTTGCGTCGCTACGCACTGCGTGCGCTTTTTCATTCAACCCCCAGTCACTATGTTACAGCCCCGATGGGGCACTGGGGAGCGTTCTCCCCAAACCCCTTGCGTCGCTACGCTCCTAGAATGAGAATCCTACACCGAGTTCCGTGTAGAGGCGTTTGAATGCTATGGTACAGACACCGGCATAGGCGGTGAAACGACCGAAATGAAAGAAGGTACCGAAATCAGCAACGATGCCTTGCACAGAAGCTTCATCGACCTTTGCTTGATTCCCCTTGGTATCTTCCCAAAGGAGGATCCTTCTACCGTAGCCGATTCCGGAGCTAATGCTCAGCCAATTAGTGTATTTGAATATTCCACCAGTGGTTATAGCCATCCTTGAGATATGGCTTTTACCACTAGTCCAAATGTAGCCGTTATCTGCCGTTCCATCTTCGTGGCAGATGTAGTCGAAACTGGATGGCTTGAGATTACCTACAGCCTTGACATAGGCTCCAAAACGTTGTGGATTCCAAACGACCATAAATCCGAAAGAATGGTCCGGGACACTGCTTACTGCAAGGATGCTTGCTCCAATCCGCTTCCGCTCGTGTGAATCTTTTGAGTTGACTGGGGCCGGGACGTATACGATTGAATCCTTTATTATCACGGTATTAATTGGCTTCGGAGGAACGTGGAGCCTCATTTCATAGACGGACGCAGATTCGATAGGGCAACCGAACTCATAGTCCCTAATGATGCCGAAGGTCTGATGCCTGATTGTGATCTTACGCACACCTTCTGGAACATAAACCCAGATCTCTCCGACTTCCTGCTTCACATCTACCACTCCCATTATCCCAACATCGAAATCAAATCCGACTTCCGGAATCACAACCTTGATTAGAGCAGCCTTGCGGTTGTTTTGATCTAGTACAGGATAGTTGCTCCTTGCGTCTAGATCCCAATCCAACTTTTTGAAAGACAGAACAAAAAATCCAGAGGAATCCGTCTGTGCCAAAACAGAAACTGAGGTAAATAGAAGAATGAATATGATAGCGATCCGTTTCATACTCTAAAAGTTATAAGGCCCAATCACTCCGAAGTCCTTGTCCGGCTCATCCTGCCATGTCCTTACATGGATGACTGGCTTAGTGTAGTCTCGGAGATCCACGAGGATGAACAAGTAGCCTGTGTCAGAATATGTCTTGGAGAAATATTCCTGTCTGATCTTTATGCCGAACAACTGCTCTCCTTTGCCGAGTTTCATCACTTCGCAGTCAGAGAATTGCAGATTGATATATTCCTGACTCGCGAAGACCCTGCTGAGGTTCTTTATGTAGTTTGCCTTGCTCTGGCGAGTAAGGGTGACGTAGCGGTTGTTTCTGTACTCGTTCGGCCCTTTGACATTCCGCAGAACCCGCCCTGTGATGATCAGAGCGTCATCATCGAAGATGGAACTGATGTAGTCCAGCCGCTTCAGGGCGTATGCTGTTTTGTAATTTTCCAGAAAACTGATGAGGATTATTTTCGATTCTTCTGCCCAACCCGACTGATCAACAATGCACTGCACTGTTTCTTTACCTAGAGTAAACGAGAGGTTGCAGATCTTTTTCTCCCCGTTGAATGTGAACACAATGTTCTCCACAAACTGCCTTTGGTTGCCCTTGAACGAGAAGACCATCGGAACGCTCCTAGCATAAACCTCGTCTCCTAGCTCGTAGAAAGACAAGTTACCAAAGTTAAGCACTCTGGCGTTGCCGTAGCAGATTAGGCGAGTGAATATTTCGTAGCCCTCCGGGGTGAAATATTCAGAGAATGATTCATCCATCCCACTTGTGATGCCTTTGCACACTTTGGAGACAATGTCTTCATATTCAGAAGAAAAGACTACTGGCGTGAGCCCTCCACGGGTGGAATCAGGCTCTCTCTGAAACTCTTCCCTTGCTACAACGTCGAGGACTTTTTTCTTGACGGCAGTGAAGTCGATTTTCCGTGCCTCTGATTCAGAGAGTTTTCCTACTGCTCTTGCCGGACTGGACGGTGCCTTTTCATGCTCAGCATCCTTTGTTCCAAAAGCAAGCGCCTTTTCCACCATGCTCACCTCCCTAAATAAATGCTGAAGATGCGAGGGCGTGATTTCGTACTTGATTCTGTACTGGTCAATCTTTGAACTTGGCCTTACCTCCACGAACCCTTTCCCGTCCTTGGCGGACAGGATTTTGCTCCAAGTCTTTCCGTCAAAGAATTTATAGTCAATGTTTTTGACTGGTTTACCATCGAAAGTGAACGTCAACTCCACAATGCCCTTGTCGTAGATATCCTGCCGGTCGAACTCCACATTCAGCCCTTTGAGAATCGCTTCACGTCTGCTTTTGGCCTCAGCGATTGCCACTACATCGGGTGAGGGGAGGCTTCGCATAAGTGTCTCGGCCCATGAATAGTAACGCAGGGCCACGTCCATTTGGCATTTCCTGTCAGCTATTGATGCTATGGAAAGCATCTCCTTGGCCTTATTCCTTCTCCCAACAAAGATCCGTCCCACATCGCTTCTCTGAATATACCGCATTAAGGTTGCGGATTTCCTGCTTGTCGAGGAAATCATTCCACACTCCCTTTTGATGTCACCTAGGTAGGTGGACATCAGTTCTTTCCTAACCTCTAATGGATATGGAAGTTCCACTATCTGGGCGAGTTTTCCGACCATTTCTTCCAAAGCTAGGCTGTCAGCAGCGATTGCATTTGTCGCTGTAGCTTCGGTGTAGATGTAGGATTTATCCTTCTTTACGCTTGCTGCGTTTTGCGCGAACATCTGAGCGCAAAACAAGGTGATTAGTATGGTAATCAGTAGTTTTCTCATTGTCCTAACGTCTGTAAGCGGAGTATTCGGATTCAAGCCGCTGTTTCTGATCCTTCTGCATCGGGCCGTCAACACTTTGAAGGGCGGCACGGATTCCTTCGGCCATCAGGCTGGCCACTCCTGCCGAAGCACTGTCGGACTTGCAGTACTTCCTCAATTCCTCGTAGCTGGCTAAGATGCTGTCCCATTGCTCTCTACGCGCTTTCTCGATCTTTGAATATGCTCCCATAAGATCATCTATAGTGGCCTCGCCATCTGTCACAGTCTCTCCCAATCTCTTTCCGCTCCTGTCAAAGAATCCCGCAATCTCTCCTGAGAAAGCCACAGCAATCTCATCGGAGATGTAATAAAGGTCATCATAGACAGGAGGCAGGATTTCCCTGCCGCATGTGTCAGCTAGCCCGTATTTCCCATTCAGAGACACGATCATTGTGCCGTTGAGGCAGTCTGTTTCCGTGTCATAGACTTGACTTTCCACTCCTGTTTCCGTGTGGGTGGAACAAGCTATGGCGACTAATGCCATTGAAAGGAATATGACTGAGAGTTTCCGAATATTCATAATAACAAATTTACCAATTATTTTGTTAAAATGCTTGTAGAAAAGGTTATATTTGATTTTCATTTGCTTTTGCCATGGAGGAGACATCTGCTTTTTTCGGTTCTTTCGAAGAATTGTTCGATGATGGGTTCGGGGATATTCAAAAAATTCACGAGTCACCGGATGGTTACTCCATACTCAGTCGTATGACACTTGATGGCAAGTTAGTGGCTCTTAAGTCCTTGAAGCCTGAATATGTCGGGAATCCCTTTTATGAGGGACTACTCCGCAAGGAGTACGAGATCGGACGCTCTTTTGACCATTCGAACATCTGTCCTATATTTGATTTTATGAATATCCCTGCTCTAGGTAACTGCATAGTCATGCAATGGATTGACGGAGAGAATCTTGCTAATCTGTTGCCTAGCCTTTCCCACCGGTCGCTGAGCTTGTCGAAGCGCAGAGGTGATGTATGTCCGGCACGCTTCGACAAGCTTAGCGACCGGAGAGACTGGCTCATTAATCGGCAAACGCTACGAAAAATCATCCTTGAGCTTTGCGATGCCCTTGAGTACCTTCATCGCTACCAGATCATCCATCGTGACCTAAAACCATCCAACATAATGATTACCAGAAACGGTCAGAATGTCAAGCTGATAGATTTCGGCCTTTCTGATGCGGACTGGTACGCCACTTTCAAGAATCCAGCCGGGACAAAGGACTACGTCTCACCGGAGCAGATGGCAGGGGAGAACCTAGATTGTCGGACGGACATATATTCATTAGGAAAGATAATGCAGGCGATGGGAGCATATCCCAAAATAGCCGCTATCTGTTCTGATAAGAATCGTGACAAGCGTTTCCAGAATGTGGGAGAAGTACGCAATGCAATCATTAGAAGAGAACAAATAGTTCGGAGCATTTGGGTTGCACTGTTTGTGCTTATCTCCGCTGCTATTCTGTCTCTCTGCATGATGCTTCCAAACATCCGAGCTGCCAAGGAGCAACGTGCTATGGACAAAATCTTTGAAGAAATTACCACTGAGATTCGGAATGCTGCTTATTGAGATTCGTCCTTTTGGATGACATCTACTCTGTTTAAGCCATCCTTTGTCCCCGCGATGTAGGGGAGGGTATATTCTCCGTTCCTAAGAATCCTGGCTATGTACAATGGGTAACCCACCATGAAAGATTCTGCTTGAAACTGATCGCCCACAATCAGTTTTGAGTTCTCGGATTGTATGACAGTGAACGTGCCATTTCCATTATGGCGGAGCCGGACAAGCCTATTCGGGTTCCACCCAATGAGTAGTTCAGCCCCTTTCTCCAATTCTGATGAATATGCTGCCTTTGTCGAGAAAAAGCAAGAAACGTCTGCTTTGCTTTCTTGAAGGCTCTGACGGAAAGAGAGAAAGTCTCGTTTTCCTATGTACCTTGCTAGTACATCGAGTGTTGAAAGCCTTGGAGACGGCTTCAAGGCTACGTAGCCCCATAGCCTTTTCAGTGTCGAAGCGGAGACCAACTCTCCAGACTCGTGCTCGATCACAATTGACAAAACCTCGTAGTCAGCAGAAGTGGATAGTCTCCTTCCGAAGCGTTTCTCTACTTCTTTGAGAAGGTAATTCAGTTCCGGTACGGTTTTATGCATTTCAAAATTCGCTTTGAACAAGCAAAGATATTCATTTTAAGATTTTAGTTCAAGTTCATTCCGGTTCATTGAATGGAAATATTCCTAAATTCGCTATATTTACAAATTATGTCAGTCTCAAGGCCGCTTTTTTCGCTTATGCTGCTTTGTGTCGGGGCCGTTTCGTGTGTGAATGACCCTGATCCATCGCTCCATGCTGCTCCTAAGATTCAAAGTCCATCTGTTGAGATTGAGGGGACGACAGTAAAATTGAAATCCATTGTTTCGAGGTACGACAACATCAGAAGTTGCGGATTCTACTTAGGTACGACCGAGGAGCAGATGGTGATGTACGATTCGGAACTCCCATCTAATGAAGATTTGTCTTTTTCAGTCAGTCTTCAAGATTTGACCTATGATGTACGCTATTGTTTCCGCTCTTTCATCTCCAGTGGATATGATGAGAAATTGTCTGAGATTCAAAGATTTGAAATAGAACGTCAAACTCCTTTTCCATCGCTTTTATCCTTGAAGGTAAAAGACCGTACCACCGTGACTTGTGAATATTCCGTTGCGGATGTTTTCAGCGGTGAGATGATTATCTGCGGTCTTTGCTGGAATGAGACAGGCACTCCGACAATCCAATCACCTGACAAGACATTGGATGGCTCGGAATATGGCTCTCGCACAGTGGATGTGACTTATGCTTTCGACTTCGGCAAGACTTATCATTTCCGCGTGTATGCTGTCAACGGAAAAGGAACAGCCTACAGCGAGGAAATGACTATTGATTTTCCTATCTTTTTTGATGACAGCACGTTGTCCGCTTGGATGCTTTCTTACTGGGATAAAAATTCGGATGGGATGATCACAGGCGCTGAGGCTGCCCTTGTCACGAAGATAGACATCAGCTCGGATGAAGTGACTTCGTTGGGCGGGATAGAATATTTACCGAATCTGGACACTCTTCGGTGTCGCGGATTGTCTTGCGGGGGTGATGGAGGCAGCGGAGCGCTGACTGAAGTCGATTTGAGATCCAATGTTAGTTTGACTTGCCTTGATTTGTCCAACAATCGGATAGCGTCGGTGGACCTGTCACCGTTAAAGTCTCTTAAGTCTCTTGTCTTGGCCGGCAATGTCTCGATGGATTCCGGAGTTCTTGATGATTCATTGCCTTTTATAAAGGAACTTAAGTCGTTGGACATCTCCAGTTGTCCGAATGTATGTCAGGATTTGTCATTGTTCCCCTCTCTTGAGGAATTTCATTATGATTCCCGCACGGGTATCAAGGATGTGGAGACCTTGTTTCGCCAAAAACGTGATCTTCGAAGGCTTTACGTTTCTGATGCATTGAAAGATGAAGACAAGATTTATCTGCTTTCGGACTTGGAAGTTTTGGATTGCGTGGGAAGTTCAGTCCGTAAATTGGACATGCGCTACAATTCCAACTTGAGATCTCTCAACATAGACAATTGCAATCAGATAACATTCTTAGATCTGAATACGAATCCTAAAGTAACGGAACTTCATTGTATGTCAAAAAGCCTTTCTCGGCTAGAACTTCTTGAAGGACACGAGATTGACGGTGTAAATGTGAATCTTGATCGTCATCGTCATATTCCAGAATCAGTAGAGATTGTTTATACCCCTCGGATTGAGGATGAGGCATTCAGACGCTTCCTACTCGACAACTTTGATTTGGACAATGATTCATTTGTGTCTTTGGCGGAGGCCTCATGTGTCGAGTCCATGACTGTCCCGTCCGATGAATATTCCGGAATAGCGTCCCTCTATGGGATCGGGATGTTTACCGCCCTTGAACGTCTGGATGTTTCGGGGCAGCGAATGTTGACTGAGCTGGATCTTTCCAAGAATGTCTCTTTGACCGTGCTGGTCTGCGACAACACTTCCCTGAAAGCCCTCGATCTCCGTGATTGCCCTGCCCTCGTGTCGCTCTATGCCCAGAACACACTCTTGGAGTCGCTAGACCTTACCCACAACCCGTCCCTGAAGGAAGCGTACCTGTCCAACTCCCCGATTAAGACCCTCTACCTCACCCCCGCCCAGAAATTGACCCTCAACCTGATCTGCGACCCCGGCACCGATATTGTCATTGTTGATTAATGGCAGCAAAGAGGCTGGGCATTATGCGATGATGGCCGTGAATTTCTGGAATGCTGCTGACAAATAGATTCCCGGGTGCAAATGATGGCATTATGCACCCGGGAGCATTGATTTCGGTTTGTTCGGGTGCGGAAACGTGGCTTCTGCACCCGAGCAGGACTAATTCCAGCCTTGGATTTCACCACCGATCTCAATCTTGACTTTGGCCGGATCGCTGTCGAGGATGATGTTCACAGAATGCTGAACTCCGGAACGGAAGACGAAACGGCTTTCCATTAGATAGGAGACATTGTTGGTAAGAACCTCAATCAGAGGCTGGCGGTTGTCTATGCGCTGAGGAACGATGATGGAGGAGAAGACCGTGTCGCTTTCCTTCTTCATGGTGATGGTCTTCGCCTTGCCATAGTTGTCTTTCACGATGACTCCGCTGCCAAGATCGATGACCGCATCTGTCACTGTTCCATGAACCTTGACGACAACATCCTTTGGCATGTCACCTTCGAAATCCTTGCCCTTGACCAGTTTTACAACTAGGCGGCTCATCCTGTGGCTGAATGTCAGGCTGACGACATCGGGGTATTTCACACCGGTCTGTTTTGCCCATAGGAAGTCTGAGGCCTCGTAGCCACCAAGTGATTCCGCAGTCTTTGTTGTTGTCTGGTCCGATGCGATGCTGAAATGGTACTCATCCACTGACGCAGGTTTGGAGTAAGGATAGTAGCCATAGACATCGTACTTCACTCCCTTGTTCCAATAGAGAGTAGGGGAGGTCGTCCATGAGGTTCCGTTGAACCTCAAAGCAGCGTTGTTGACAGCATTGCCGGACACCTGAAGAGGAACCGGTTTGTTCGAGCTGTCATATTCGGTCATGTAAAGTCCGGTCACGTCACCACTCTCGAAGGCGTTTGCCGTGGCCTTTGTCAGTTGCCCTGTGAATCCAAGATTGAAACGGA
This sequence comes from uncultured Bacteroidales bacterium, assembly GCA_934678915.1. Classification (GTDB taxonomy): domain Bacteria; phylum Bacteroidota; class Bacteroidia; order Bacteroidales; family UBA932; genus Cryptobacteroides. Next base: position 10,396 of record CAKUSF010000028.1, on the reverse strand, counting down.
TTTCGGGTTGCTCTTCCATCTCTGAGCCCGACTTGGAACAAGCCGCAGCGAGAAGTATCATTGAAAGGTAGAATATTTTTTTCATGTTATGCGCTATTTAATAGTTGGACGTTTACCCATGAACACAGGCTCATGCTGATGCATTCTACCGGACACCGAGAAACTGAACGGTGATGCTTTGGTAGCTGCTGTGGCGGTCTCAGGCAGATTCTCTATGTTGTCATTGGCGGCGAACTTCTCGAAAGAATATTCCTCACCGGCATATTCCATGATTCTTCTGACAATTGCCTCGCGGCTGACGGTGCTGTAGTAAGGAATATTATAGTTCATGCAGCTGTTGTACTCCGAGCGATACACACCGCGCGAGTGCATGTAACCTCCTTCGTAGATGTCCACGATTTTGCCGTATTTCTCATTGAATATCAAGTGGCTCCATGGTACCTCGTCTGTTTTGCCAGTGAGGGATAGGTTCTCGTACCAACCGTTCATTTTTGCGTTGTTTATCGCTTTTTCATGGCCACAGCAACTACATCCGCAGGCATCTATGAACTTATTGTGGTAGATGTACTCGTCACCGAGTTTTCCGAATCCGTGTCCTCCGGCCTCGTGCTGGATAACTCCGCGGAAATCAAGAGGGTATTCGTTGTCACTCTTGGGGCAGTAGGCGATGGCCTCTCCGCCATTGTACATGTAGCATATACCGCCATAGTTAGTCGTGTTCGGTACAATGACGATCAACGTCTGGTTGAGATTCTCTTCACTGACAGTAGGTGCCTTGCATGCGTATTTGAAGATCTCGTTGTAGTCGCTTTCTCCGTTGCGTCCACTGAGAGTGACACCGCCTTTTGCATATGTGTTGAATCTGTTGTAGATGATGGTGTTAACGCTTCCGATTCCGGATTCAGGCGACACCGCTATTCCAGTATAAACATTGAAATACTCCTTGTATGTCTTGTAAGGCTCGATGCTGAAGAAATGCCCCATAGCCTCATTAATGTCCTTCAGAAGCAGACCTTCGCTGATGTCTTTGGCGTTGTACCCGTCGCCAAGGAGCACGAGGTTGACACCCTTGCCTTTGGTGGCTTTGTTGAGAGTGATAATCTCATCCTCGGCATATCCGTAGTCATATTGGGTGAGGTAACAAGTTGTCCTGTAGTCCTTGCCCTTGAGTTTGAAGACAATCTTGCCCTCACGGTTCGAGCCGGCCGGCATTTGCAGGAATTCAAGTTTAAGTTCAGCCTTCCCTTTGCCTTCTTTTTGGCTCAGAATTACCCAATCAGGCATGCTTTCCACAAACCATTCGTCATCAGCGTTTAGCGTAAGTTCCCTTGTTGTCTTTGTGTTTAGTGCGGAGGCTGAGTTTGGCCTGATGACAAGATTACGATGAGCGGATATGCGTTTAAAGTCGCTCCAACCAGATGCTTGTTGGTACTGTATTACGGCTGATTCCGGAACTTCCACTGTGAAGTTCTCCTTGGCGACACCAGCGAAAGCATTTGAAAGGATTGTAGGAGGATATTCCCCTTTGCATACTATACTGTTCAGTCCGAAGCAGTTGGCAAAAGTGCTTTCTTGGATTAAGTCGATGCTTTCCGGCAAGACTATTCCTTCTAGGTTGCTGCATCCGCTAAAAGCACCAGCTCCAATATTTATTGTATTTGAAGGAAATTCAATTATGCCTGATAACAACCAGTTGTTTGCGAATGCATTTTTTCCGATTATTACCAATTCTTCTGGCAACACAAGACGACCACTGAATTGACAATTCGCAAATGCGTCTTGTTCAATAACTGTTAAATTCTCTGGTAGAATCAGTTCTCCTCTGAAACTGCAACCATTGAAGGCTCTATCTGAAATTTTTGTTATGTTATCATGCAGAATCAGTGCTCCATTAAGCCCGGAACATCCTGCAAAAAGGACAGGGTTTATCTGAGTAATGCTTGAAGGGATGATGATGTCTCCCGTTAAATTTGGGTTACTTGAGAATGCTCCGCTCTCTAAGGTCTTTAAACTATTTGGCAAAGACAGCCTTCCCGTAAACGTATTGCAGCTAAATGCCCCGGCACCGATACTCTCAAGATTTGACGGCAAAGTCAAGTTCCCTGTGAAATAGCACTCAAGAAATGCATTTCTTCCAATACTTATTAATGATTCCGGTAAGAAGAGCTTACCTCTGAGGAGGCGGCAAAACGCAAAAGCATCATTTCCGATTGTGATTACTCCTTCAGGAATAGTAAGCGATCCAGAAAGCTTATCGCATTCCCTAAAAGCGTTGTAGTCTATTGCTGTGATGTTGTCAGGAAGAATCAGATTTGTTATGGAAGTCTGATATAGAGCCTCTTCTGGAATAGTATCGTCTTCTCCTTTGCTGTATCTTTTCCCGTCAATAGTTCCGCTGTTTGTCGCTTTAATATGGACTTCTTTGAGATTCAGTGCTGAAAGATTCGGCATTAGATATCTCATAACTGCGAAATCTCTTGCGTTGATCACTCCAATCACTTTCAGGTTCTTGATTTTGCTGAGATCTATTCCCGCTGTTTTGATGCATTCATCAAGCGTTCCTGGAGTCAAGACATTGACAACGATATATTCCTTGGTAGTGGCATCGTGAGACACCGGGTCATTCTCCCATGCCGTGATGCTTTCATCGCTGACGATGAACTCAAAGTCTCCCAAGGCTCTTTTGTTGACCGTAATCGTGAAGTTGTGCTGTCTGGACGCAGCAAGGTTGGTCACTTCGTCTCTGGAGTACTTGTAGGATGTTCCGTTGATGGTGATGCTGATCACAGGAGTTCCAGAGGCGATCTCCTGAGGAACGACCACGGCTCTGAAATCACCATCTTTTTGGTAAGGTATTATCCCTGCATCGTCTATCTTGCCTATTGCAGTGGCTGTTCCAGTAGCTAGATTGATAGTGGCGTTTCTCTTTGTGTTCAGAATGAGGACCTCCTTACTCGCGGTGGTCCACTCTTCGTCAGTGAATCCGTTGCCTTTAACAAGTGACACCCTGATTGCGGCCATCCTGTGAGTGAAAGACAGCATGACAATCCTGTCGGTAGGGGTAGCGTTCTCTGCCTTTCCCCACAGGAAGTCAGAAGCCTCGTAACCGCCAGATTTGCCGTTAAGAGCCTCGGTACTCTGATTCTTTTCGATTTCGAAAGGATATTCGCTGACTTTGTCAACGGATGAAGAGTAAGGGTAGTACCCATAGACGTCAATGTGAGTCTCCTTGTCTTTCCAGTAGATGTCGCGATCGGGGACCCATTTGTAGGCGGACTCATCGAAGGTGAATCTTACGTTGTCCGCCCGGTTACCGTTGTTTTTCAGCGTGCCTGCGTTGCTGTCATTGTAGTCCACGATATAGACACCAATCTGGTCCTTGTTCGCGAATCCGGAGTCGTTAGCCCTTGTCTGATAGACCTGTGAGATTTCACCTGTGATAGTAATCAGTTCAGGCTTACCTTGTTCGGGACGGAAATTGTCTTTTTCTAGACTGCATGCCGCCAGTCCAAAGAGGGCAACAGCTGCGGTTATGAAATGAATTGACTTTCTCATGATTATTCGTGATGTTATATTCAAATTTTGGATTAAGAATGTTTTGTCCCATCTGTCTCGTGCGGTTTTATTTGACAGTTCCTCCGTAGTCATAGTCATCTGTCTCCCATGGGCCTATTTTTACATTGATGCCTTCATTGCTTTGTTTGACATCAATCGTACATGTGTGCTGCTTGCCCGATTCAAGATCGATAGTGGTCTTTAGAATGTAAGCTTTATCACCTATCTCAAGTTTTACAAGTTCCGTGTCCAAGATTGTCTGAGGTACGACATAAGCTTTGTACGTCTTATAGCTGACTTTGAACGGTTTGATTTCGGTTATGTTCCCATTAGCAGTGATGTTCCCGTCTGTAAGGTTGACTAGAGAGGAAGTTCTGAGACTGCATAGTGTGACATTTGCATTTTGTATGTCTTCCTCTTTCCAGCCTGTTCCCACATTGATGTTGACAATCAGGCAGCTCATGCGGTGTTCAGCGGTGATATTAACAGAATTTAGAGTCGGCGTAACTCCTGTGACTTTGCCCCACATGAAGTCCGATGCTTTGTAGCTCCTTTCAGAGCGTTGATCTTTGCTGACATTGAAGGGAAATGCTGTGATAGAAGGCACGGAGGACGTGTAAGGATAGTAGCCGTAAAAGTTTGCCTTGGTGGTCGCGTCAAGCCAGTATAATCCATTCTCCACGTTCCATGTTGTACCATCGAAAGTGAATTTGCCGTTGTCCATGTGGTTTCCGTTAGGCAAAAGTTCATTCGACTCGTTGGTGACGAACACTCCAACATTGTCTCCTGTTTCGAAAGTATCACCTGCCGCCTTGAATATGGAAATCTGAATAGGAATTGATTCTGGAATAGGTTCTTGATTTCCAGATTTCATGCATGACGATAGAAGCCCCAATGCTGTTAAGACCAATACACGTGTATTTATGTGAGTAAATGTTTTTATGAGTATCATTGGTTTGCTGCTCAAAAGTCATTTGCAAGTATAATCAATAATTACAATATGGCCAAGTTCATTTAGGTTCATGTTTGCAGAGCCATGCAGCGTGTTAGGGTGATGAGGTGTGTTTCGCGGTGTGTGCGGGATTAAGAAGCTGTTTTGATTTGTTTGAAATGTTCTTTGAGGTGAAAAAATCTTCATTTTCTTCCCGCTTCTTCAGTCAGATAGCACCGCTATCTTCCTTGGAAGAAGCGGTCGAACCTGAAGTTTTTCACTCTCAAATCTTCAAACAAACAAATCAAAACAGCTTCTAATGCGCTTGTTGAGGTGCGTCTAAATTGAGATTATACTGTAAGAGCCATTTCCAGACCTGCATTATTCATGGCGATCCATCTGCCCTTATCAGGTTTTGTCTAATGTTTCCAAAACATCTTTGAGCATTAATGCTCGCGGGTGCAAATGATGTCGTTTGGCACTCGGAAACATTGACGACGGCATATTCGGGTGCAAGAATAGCTCATCCGTCACTATTCCATAAATGACCTTGCAGGATAATTAAATATTATTACGTAAAATACGTAATGTTAATTGCGTATTATTTGCAAATGTCCTATCTTTGTCATGATTGAATATAATACTATGATAAAGAATCCATTCATCACTTATGGTTATGATGGTCCTGAATATTTCTGTGACCGTGTGCAAGAGACCGAATCTTTGACGAGACTGCTTCGGAACGGAAATAATGTGGTGTTGATGTCGCCACGCAGAATGGGAAAGACCGGACTCTTGATGCACTGTTTCAGTCAAGTGGATATTGTGGAAGAGTATAACACTTTTCTGATTGACATCTATGCTACAAGCAATCTACAGGATCTTGTGTATTCTATGGGCAAAGCGATACTGTCACAGTTGATGCCTCGTGGCCAGAAAGCTTTGTCTCGATTTGTGAAGACGGTGTCGTCTTTGCGCCCTGTGATGTCAGTGGACATTATGGGAAATCCAAATTGGAGCATAGAACCATCGCGCTCTGAGGAACCGTCATATTCCTTAGATCAGATATTCAAGTACCTCAGTGAATCAGACAAGCCGAATGTCGTCGCTATTGATGAGTTTCAACAGATAGTGTTTTATCCGGAAAAGAATGTCGAGGCGGTGTTGCGTACACTTATCCAGAGGTGTAACAACACAGTATGGGTATTCTCAGGATCGTCAAGGCACCTTCTTTCGGAAATGTTCATATCGCCTGCAAGGCCATTCTATGCTTCGACTACAGCGATGAATCTAGAGTGCCTTCCTTGTGATGCCTATGCTGATTTTTCACTGTCGTTGTTCCGTAGATATGGCAAGAATGTAAAGCCTGAGGTTCCTGAACTAGTTTACAAGAAGTTTGAAGGAGTGACCTGGTTTATGCAGAGGGTGATGAACAGGTTGTTTTCTGACACACCAGAAGGCACAGACTGTACACTGAATATGGTAGATGCAGCTGTCAAAAGCATAATCGATGATAACAGCAGCATCTACAGTGATCTCCTTTATCAATTGACTGGAAGGCAAAAGGAACTTCTTATGGCAATCAACAGAGAAAAGAAAGCCACTGCGATAACCGGAGGAAAATTCGTGAAGAAATATGGCCTCCAAAGTCCTTCTTCCGTCCAGGCTTCCATTAAGGCACTGGTCGATCGTCAGATTGTGACCAACGACAGGGGAGTGTACGAAGTGTATGACAAATTTTTCTCTATGTGGTTGGAGACACACATGTGGTAATTCCGGCCTCGCCCGGAGCACTGGCAAGTGACAAAATAAATAAAGGAACCGCCTTTCAAGACGATTCCTTTTATTCATTAGGCACCGTTGCCGGCACCCTTGTACTGGGTAGGAGAATCGAACTCCTATTGCAAGATTGAGAATCTTGAGTACTAACCGTTATACGAACCCAGCGTTCTTGGTTTTGAGATTGCAAAGATAGACAAAATTCTTTAACCTCCAAAATATTCTTTTGAAAAAGTTTTAGATTTTTGGAAATATGTGCGAAATCTTGAAAGCATTTGTCACACTGGGCAAGTTCAAAATCATGTTTAAATAAAGAACTCTGTCTTGTTGACAGCCTTTTGCTGTTTCGCGTCAACTATAAAGCCTGCACTGCCGGCCAAAGAGGTTATTTGCTGATGGCTTGCTACCAGTTGATTTATTTTTTTGTCCGGTGAAAGCCTTGTTGGCCGGACAAAATGCAGAAATAATTCACTTTGTCCGGCCAGAGCGCAATTCACCGGACAAACAGCGCTGAGTGATTATAGAAGGAGAGAATCTTACAAAAGGCTTTCAGTCAAATGTCGAATCTGGGCCTGGCTAAAAAACTTAAGGGCAAAGGAATCTTCCTTTCAGGTGCTTCGGATAGGTTTTGACGTGATGGCGTTCCGTAAATCAGCACCGACATCAGCACGAGTGGGTCGAAATAAGGACTCGCCTCAGCTTGAACCCTTACGTGAGACCGTAAGGTACAAGAATACAAGTTGGCATTCCGGTGCCGGAGGGAATGGACGGCATTCTTAGACTATAATGTCGTTCAAAACCGACAAATGGAGGTGTTTGACGGCACTTCGCAGCGATATTGTCGTTCAGCCTCTCAACTTTTAGTCTGTTCCCTGACCGGAGGTCGGTGATGCGGCTAGATGTCTGGCCACAAGCAGGAAGGTTTTCTGGGCGTGATTTGTAAATCATTGTTAATAACTAGTTTAACTACAAGTCTTTAGCTGTTTAACACCCAAGACAAAGTGCGAACTATATGATAATTAATGCATTTTACACCACTCATTGACGCTGAACGTGTTGCGTTTATACGTCGCTTTATCTTGCGTTGGCAGCGTTGCTAGGAGGACATGGCGGCCCTTTACCCGGATAGGGCGCGCGAAGCGCGTAGGCCGCCATGCCCTCCAAGCAACGCTGCCCCTAAACGATGATAACCCTGTGGCAGCCTCCAGCAACGCTATGCTTTGTATGGAAACTTGATGTGTAGGTGTAGGTGAGATTTGAGAAGGTCAAAAGAAAAGGCTGCGGGTGATTCCGCAGCCTTTTTAATCTATCGTTTCCGTGGCAGAAATTACTTCTGACGGCTCTTGTATCTCTGGTAGAATTTGTCAACGCGACCAGCGGTGTCAACGAGCTTAACTTTACCAGTGTAGAATGGGTGAGAGGTGTTGGAAATCTCGACCTTTACAACTGGGTACTCAACTCCGTCAACTACGAGAGTCTCTTTGGTCTCAGCGCATGAACGGGTGATGAACACGGTGTCGTTCGACATATCCTTGAAAGCTACAAGGCGGTAGGTTTCGGGATGAAGTCCTTTTTTCATTTCTTTATTGTTTTTAAAGTTGTTTTTACTTCTTGTAAACAGTCTGCAAAGATACGCTTTTTCCGAATATTTACAAGTAATTCATGAATATTTCATTTTGAAATCAGTCTAAATTTTAAAAATACCTTGGAAGTCGTCTATTTTTCTTAAATTTACGGACAAAGTTAATGATTATTTAACGGTTGCTGATATATGGAAACTCATGTAGTGATAATGGCGGGAGGAATCGGCAGCAGGCTCTGGCCGGTCAGCACTCCTAAGAGACCAAAGCAGTTTATTGACTTGCTTGGAATAGGTAAGACGATGATTCAACTTACTGTTGAAAGGTTCATGCCTGTGTGCGACTTGAAGAACTATTGGGTCGTGACATCGGCTGATTATGTGGGAATTGTTCGTGAGCAATTGCCTCTAATTCCTGAAGATCATATACTTGCAGAGCCGCAGCCGCGTAACACGGCACCATGCATAGCCTACGCCTGCTGGAAAATATCCTCTGTCTGTCCCGATGCCAACATCATCGTGACTCCAGCGGACGCTTTGATATTAAATGAACAAAGATTTTCGAATATCATTCGCAAGGCGCTGAATTTTACGGCAGAAGGCAACCGAATAGTGACAGTCGGCATCGAACCGACGCGTCCGGAGACCGGCTACGGGTACATATTCGCAGAAGAAAAACGTCCTGAAGAGGTTGTGAAGGTTCGGGAGTTCAAGGAAAAGCCTGATCTTTCCACGGCCAAGGAATATCTTGCCGCAGGTACCTATTTCTGGAACGCTGGGATATTCGTTTGGAGTTCTAAGACCATTGTCGCTCAGATGCGCGCGCACGCTCCTCAGATTGCAGACGTGATGGACAGAATCGCGGCTTCATTTGGGACGGATAAAGAGAATGAAGCTGTCAGTGAATTGTTCCCGACCTGCGAGAAGATTTCCATTGACTATGCCGTGATGGAGAAGTCGGACGAAATTTATGTGATTGAAGGAAATCTGGGATGGTCCGACCTTGGCAGTTACAGTTCCGTGAGGGAACATATTCCTTCACCTGATGATGACCCTTCACCTGATGGTTGTTTGGCTGATGCCGGTTGCAAAGGGAACAAGGTCGTCGGGAAGGATGTACGCCTCTTTGACTGCAAAGGTTGCATTGTCCATGCGGAAGATGCTGAATCTGTGATAGTCAAAGGTTTAGAAGGGTACATTGTGGCTGTAAAGGGTGGTAATGTGCTCGTTTGCCCGCTTGCTGATGAACAGAAAATAAAAGAATATTCGGCCAAGAAGTAGTTATGAAGTATGTCTTCATTGTTCAGGGTGAGGGGAGAGGACACTTGACCCAGGCCATCTCCATGGAGCGGCTTCTTCGCGATAACGGGCACGAGGTCTCGGCTGTGCTGGTCGGGAAAAGTCCGGCACGTAAGCTGCCCTCGTTTTTTGAGGCAACGATCCATGCCCCTGTCGAGATGTTCGAGAGCTTCAATTTCCTGCCTTCGGCTTCAAACCGTAAGGCTAGTGCCTTGAAAACAGGGTTGTACAACATATTCCACATCGCAGGATTTATCCCTTCTATCCGCTTCATTTCCAAGCGACTTAGAGAGATATCTCCGGACATCGTTGTCAATTTTTACGACATTCTCGGCACGGTGGGCTATCGATTCAGTCGCCTAAAGGCACCGATGATCTGCCTTGGGCACCAGTTCCTGTTCCTCCATAAAGACTTCCGTTTCCCTTCGAAAGGCTATGCCGACCACTACGTACTGAACTTTTTTACGAATATGGTAGCTCTCGGTGCCTCCAAGATTCTGGCTTTGAGTTTCCGCCCGATGCCGGAAGATTCCCAAAGAAAGATCAAGGTGGTGCCTCCGCTTCTTCGTCCGGCTGTGCTTGGCCTTCGCCATGCCTCAGGGGATGATGATCCGCTGGTCCATGATGGCGGCTATGTCCATGGCTACATGCTGAACTCAGGGTTCTCGCGTGATGTCATGGATTGGCATGCCGTCCACCCCGAAGTCCCGCTGCGGTTCTTTTGGGACAAGGTGGAGGAGGCTCCGGTGAAGGTTGTCGATAAGACACTTTCCTTTTATTATTTGGATGATGAGGAATTTTTGCGTCAGATGGCCGGTTGCCACGCCTATGCCTCGACCGCAGGCTTCGAGTCTGTCTGCGAGGCCATGTATCTAGGGAAGCCGCTCTTGATGGTCCCGTCCCACGTTGAGCAGAAATGCAACGCTTTCGATGCCACCGAAGGCTATAAGATGGCTTTTCGGGAGTTCGGTGACGAACTTAAGGAGATTCCGCGGCCAGCCGTCGCCTCAGACAAGTTTGATCTCGACCTCTTGCTGCATTTCGCTGATAATGAATATGTCGCTGATAAATCTTTCCCTGACTGGGCCCGGTCTGCGGATTCCGTCTTCCTGAAAGAACTTACTTTTTCGTAAATTTTCCCCAAAAATATTTGGAGATTTCATTCGAAAGACCTACCTTCTCATCTTTGACACTTCCCAATTTAAAAATAGTGCCCCAAGACCACCGTGGCAGCGATTTTGGGGCTTTGGGAT
>CAKUSF010000027.1 GCA_934678915.1 uncultured Bacteroidales bacterium | reverse complement strand
GACTACAACATGGTGTTCTTCCTCGACAAAAACGAGAACTGGGCCAACTCGTTCATCTACATCAACTCTTGGAAGGTTGTCCTTCAAGACACAGACTTATAGTAAAGTAAAACAAATCGGTGAAAAGGACCTTACATATTCTTTTGCTGGCGATGCTTAGCTGCATGTCGCTTCTCTCTTGCGAGAAACTGATCTACGAAGAGGGAGACGACTGCAACGAGAGCGTCATGCATGTAAGCCTGCGTGTCAGTGCGGGTGGGTCCACTATGTCCAGAGCGCTCACCGAAACGGAAAAAGACGGAGCTGGCTACGAGAATTTCATAGATGTCCACAAGCTCCACATTCTGTTCTTTGACAAGGACAACAAATTCCTTCAAAGTTTTGAACCAGAGGACATTTACCCTACTGACAATAGTGAATATCCTCACACATGGGAACTTAGGGGCACAATTCAGAACCCGCCAAAGACAAGATTCAAGATTGTAGCTCTGGCCAACTGGCCTTCTGATCCACAGGGGCTTGAAGTCGGAGTGACTACCATAAAAGATGTCTGCACAGCGGACTGGGCGATGGGCAATTACAACGCTCCATTCACCCCGTCCAAGAACAGCCCGATTCCTATGTACGGGGTCATGACCCATCAAGACAGGATTTCTTTCAACGCTGACATTAAGACTTACCTCGGAGAGATCTATTTGCTTCGCGCGTTCGCGAAAATCACAGTGTGCCTGAGCGACAATTCTTCTACAGAACTTAGTTCAGTGACACTGAGCAACTACAACAAGAGATTCGCCTGCGCTCCGTTGGGAATGTACGACAACACGGTCAACAGCAGCCTTTCCAATGCGACCGTACATCTTGCAGGCTCCGACAATGAACCGGCTGGGGTTCCGCTTGACTTCGCAAGCACGGACAAAAAAAGCTGGACAATCTATATCCCTGAATATCTCAACGCTGGCCCTTCGGGCACGGCACGCAGCGACTGCTCGCACATTGAGTTGAAAGTGAAAGACAGCGATGTAACCTACAAGATCGATTTCAGGGATTACGACTCCAATGACGGAAAACGTTTCAACATTGTACGCAACTTTGAGTACTATTTCGAGGTCAAACTGACACCAATTCTATTCAGTGTCACAGTCAAAAAATGGGAATTTGGTGGCAAAGTCCACATTGAGATGTAAGCATGAGCATTATGACACGGCTATCCAAAAATATTCGTAAAACACTTCGCGCAGGGATCATGACATTTCTGGCAGGGCTCTCATGCGCCTGCAGTCAGGACATTGTCAACAATGAAGCCATGGCGGATGCAATGAGCTTCTCCGTCACGACCGGTAATTCCGTTGAACTCACCACTAAATCGCCCTCAGACCCGGAAGACACCACCGATCTTCTTCAGCCTCTAGTGCTCCGCGCGGATGGATTGGACATGCCGTTATACCTCCACACTTATGTGAGAGACAGAGAGGATTCAGAAGAAACCATAGCCACGAAGTCAACTCCTGTCAATGATGCAGCTAAATTCAAGGAAGTTAACGGTACTGACGGATTCGGAGTGACCGCCTTCTTCCCGAATGGTGAAGGAACACATATTCCTACATATTCTGCCGTCAAGCCTCGCTCTGAAGGCTCCGTTTGGAGCACAACTCCTTTGTACTATTGGCCACCGAAAGGTAAAGAACTCAGATTCTTCGCTTTCGCACCAGCAACGGTCACTGAGCCTGCCGAAGTGACCGTCCCAAGTTCCGTGACAAATCTAGAAGTAACCAACACCCAGGCAACATTCAACTTCAAGACCCCGTCAGGAACCAATGGCAAAGACGCTGAGTCCCAACCAGACCTGATGTTCGCCACCAACCTCTGTGACAGAGCCGGAAGTAAAAACGGTACGGTGCCGATGAATTTCAGTCACGCACTTTCCGCCATCAAGTTCGCCATTCGTGACGTTGTCGATGGCACAATCGAGAACATCTCCATCACAGGAGTCGCTGGCAGCGGGAAATGCGTCTATGATTTCAGCACTGGGGGATTCGCATGGTCTGATTACGGTAATGCTGGGAGTTCATATTCACAGACATTTGGTTACAAGGTGACTGGTGTCACCTCCACCCCGTCGTCCGATGGATCGTCAGATGTCGTGCTGAATAACCAGATGCCGGGAAAGACATTCATGCTGATCCCGCAGGACATTCCGGCTGAGGCCAAGATTGAGGTTGTCTTCAAGAGAAACGATGGCCAGACCTTCAACATGTCGGGAAAGATTAATGACAACAAAGTCACGAAATGGGAGCCCGGCAAAGAATATGTCTACACGATTTCAACCAGTTCCTCCAACTGGATCTACAATTTTAAAGTCATCGGCTGCAAACAGGCTCGCAATGATGATGAGCCGTCCAAGGGAGAATTCTCTGACGCGTTCGACAGCATTGTGGTCAACCAGACTGTGACGGAAGGAGCGTATTATAAGGTCATAAGTTATAGGGAGCGTGCGAACAACCCGTCAAAAAAGGAATTCGTTCCATGGACCGCAGAGGCTACAAAAGGCAAGACATCGTTCCCAGACGCGATTTCCGACTATATCGGGAAGTATTGGAACAACGACAACACGGAGATAGACCCGAAGGTCTGGATGCCGGACAACACTTGGAGCGGTGATGGTTCTTACGACCATACCCAGTACAATGTAACTTTCCGTCCGCAGATAACTGGAACCGACTGGGAAGGAGACTGGCAGATGCGCAAAAATCCGGAAGTCGAGTCAGCATCAAGCCCAAGAGACCTGTCCATGGTCACAGGCGTCAGAAACACAGCCAACTGCTATGTGGTGAACGCCCCTGGATATTACAAGCTGCCTCTTGTCTATGGCAACGCGATAACCAACGGGAGTCTCAATTCCGGCAGCTACACATTCACCAAAGGGAACATTAACGGAGTGGGCACTGCGCTGAAAAATTTCAAGGACTATAAGGGCAAAGACATCTCCGGAGCCAAGATTTCCGGAGCCAAGAGCGCCATTCTTGTGTGGCAGGACGCCTACAACCTCGTCTCCGATGTCAAACTGGAATATAACGGATCTGACGGCTACGACTATCTGACCTTCAAGGTGAACAGTGACGAGCTCCAGCAAGGGAATGCCGTGCTTGCCATAAAGGACGGTAAAGACGATGAGGGCACAATCATGTGGAGCTGGCACATCTGGATTGACGAGCACTGGTTCTACAATAACACAGATGGGAAAATCGGAAGCAATGACGTTACTTTCGATGCATGGGACAACGGCTACGGACCGTACACCTCAGCACCTTACAACCTCGGATGGTGCGACCCGAAGAACGTCTGGTACCTCAAGCGTACCGGCACGATGACATTCACCCAGGACAAGAGCGGCAACAAGGTGACACTCAACGTGGAACAGCGTGAAAAGAAGATCGAGTACTGGATTGGCAACAACGTCTATTACCAATTCGGGCGAAAAGACCCGATTGTCGGTTTCATGAACAGCGGGTCTGTGGTGAAATATAATTTCGGAAAGCTTGAGTATAAAATAAGACCACAGACTGTCTCTATTCAAGAGAGCATACAGCATCCTAATGTTATGTTTGTCGGTGGCACTTGGCAACATTGGCTGCCTGACATTAATGTTAATGGAATCCTTCCGTACTACAATCTTTGGAATAACGCTAACACGAATTTTCCAAGCAGCACGGATTTAAATTATGAGTATTCTGGAGTAAAGACTGTTTATGATCCATCTCCAGTTGGTTATCAAGTTCCACCTGACGGTTTTTTCAAAATAATGGTCAATGCACATCAAAATGTAGCAGACAACAAAGTATTTGGACTCAATGACAAAATGGATGGTTATCCTCTCATCAACGGTTCTTATGAAACGGTAGCCGGAAGTAAAGGCTATCGCAAATACTATGTTCGCACTAAAAAGAATGGAGGAAGTACGATGATGCTTACCGGCACAGGAGAAAGGAGTTATAAACCCGGCATATTCTCAGTGACAGGAGGCAATATGAATCCCGACTTGGTTTACCTATGGAGTAACCAAATTTTTTGGACGAAAGGCTCAGCAACCACTAGGGCAGGTGCAAGTTTTGCCTTGGGTGAAATGTACAATAGCGCAAATGAACGTCTTACAACCTCTGCCTACAAGTTCATCGGTGCTGCGGCCATGGCCCGCCCGGTCCGCCCGGTAAGGGAATTCACCCGATAGCCTTCTGATTCTCTATCTCTTTCGCAGACATATCCCCTCCCCTCCTCACTCGGAGTTCATTGCCACATGACGTTCAACGGACTGTACAGCGAACTTGTACCACATGTCCCCTACTGAGAGGTTCTTTACCACAAGACATTAAACGGATTTCACTGTGAACCTTGTTCCACATGACATCTCCAGCAAAGTTCATTAATGCAAGATATTCCTCCCGGCTAGATCAAGGCAAAGTATAGTTTCGCATTGAATCGTAAGCATCCGATCCTATGCTTTTCAAACCACGGACACAGAGATGTGCTTCTGACAGCTGTCTGAGGCAGGTCGTTGTGGCTGACCCCCTTGTTGGGGAATAGGGTCAGACACACGAATCGGCCTCTCAACCCACCCACAGGCATCCTCCCGTGCCTGTGGGTGGCAAACAAACCGGCCTCAACAAGCTCATCATCTTTGGTGGATCTACGCCCAAGACGATATGCTAAATATATGATAATAAGCGTGTTATCTGTCACTCCTTGACACAGAGCGAGTGGCAGATAACATTTTGCTAATGAAGAAGATAATGATTCGCGTTACGTTGTGTCCCGTTGATTGGAGGCTATGGCGGCCATTCACCCGGACAGGGCGCGCGAAGCACGTAGGTCGCCAAGACCTCCAAGCAACGGTATTCCACCGAATCAAGGCAAAAAAAATAGCAAACAGCATATTCTTTGTCGCTTACTAAAAAATTATTTCTGTTTCTTATGACGAATTTATGTTTCTTTTCGTTATTTATGTTTATTATGCCGAACTTGCGACGCAGATCCTGAATCATTTTTCAGGGACACGAAACCATTAACATTTAACATTGATTTATTATGAAGACTTCCGAGACTCTCCACACTAACGATGCGGAGGAACAGTATCTAAGGCGCTACCAACGGTGCAGACAACTGATGGAAAACGACGGCAGGTTCGGCTGCATGAGCGATGAGGAGAAAGACACCTATGCACAAAGGCTCGCAACACCAGAGTACCTCGACCTTACCTGTGACTGGGCGTGCAAGTACTTGTTCCAGAACCATCCGAACCTTCTTGTCACACTTCTCAACGACATCCTCATGGAAGACATCAAGACTGTCGAGTTCCAAAACACTGAGCTGGCAGACATTGCCCCACTGGACAAGAAGATTCTTTTCGACCTGCTATGCAAGACCTCGGACGGAAGATCCTTCCTGGTGGAGATGCAGAGAGCATCACGCACTGACCAAAGGGACAGACTGTTCTACTACGGGGCCAGGCTTGTGGGCCGACAGGTAAAACCTGGTGAGAAGAGGTACGCCATCGCCCCCGTCAAGGTCATCTGCATCATGAACTACGAGGAGAAGCATCCAACGTCCGATGACAAGATCCTTTACCAGTACAAGACTCTGGAGGTCGAGACAGGAGAACCATTCGGTGACCAAATCTCGTTCTACCTCTTGGAATTGCCTAGGATCATGCACTACTCCGAGGAATACGACAGCCCAGTCGCGGCATGGTGCCGAATATTCAGGAATTTCGCTATCTTTGCAAAATCGAGGGATCGCGATGACGCTCGGTTTAAGGAACTTGAGAGTGCCATGCGTGTCAGCGGTCTCAACGAGGGACAAATCGATAATTATTTCAGCGACATGTTGACAATGGAAGAAATGGAGCCGTACATCGAGGGTGCGGAGCAACAGGGCTACTATAGGGGATTGAAAGAGGGTGAAGCCAAGGGCAAGGCTGAAGGGTTGGCAGAGGGGTTGGCTAAGGGCATCTCCATGATGGCCAAGGCTATGTTGGCAGGAGGAATGGCCAGTGAGGATGTCGCAAAAGTGACCGGGATGAGCGCTGAGGACATCGATAGCCTGAAGTCAGATCCTGAATAGACTAATCATCGGCAAGCTGACCATGGTTCGACAGGCTCACCAACCGTGGTTCGACAGGCCCACCATGTTCCTTCGCGCGAACGATGCGGAGGAACATGGTTAAGATTGTACCGATGGTAAATACAACAAGATGGAGGAGAAAGGAACCGCTCACCATAAGGTGACTTTTCCGGCCGGGCCAAGGTCAAGAGTGCCGGACTCAACTCCTAGCGCTCGGAACACCCGGCGCATCGAGCGGAGGGACATGTCCTCTCCCCTTTCGAGTTTCGAGACCTGGGATTTCTTCACTCCCATACGTTTTCCGAGTTCAGCCTGCGTAAGGTTCTGGCCAAGGCGGTGTTCCCTGACTATCTCCCCTATCTTGAACGCATTGATCGCCTCGGCAACCTTACGCTCATGCTCATCACGCTCCGGAGTTCCAACTTTTCCAAGCAGCTCATCCTTAACCTCGTCAAATGTGTATGCTTTCATATTACTCATATATTTCTGTCTCTCAAATATTCTTTCATTATAGCCTCAGCCCTAGAAATCTCTTTCCTTGGAGTCCTTTGAGTCTTCTTCACAATTCCATGCGTTGCTACCACAAAAGTCCCCTTACGAGAATCCCAAAACGCAAATAGTCTGTAACAAGTGCCGTTATACAACGTCCTAAACTCCCAAATCTCACTTCCCTCAAGTTTCTTAAATAGTTCCGCATTTATCTCCCCTCCGATCACTCTATCAATGTTGTAGAGAATCTTCTTCATCACTTGAGGCGGCAAACGTTTAAGAAAATTGCGCGCTCCTTCCAATAATATTAACTTAATCATTGCAAAAATAATAAAAGTTTCCAAAACACGACACCGACCCGAAAATTTCTCAATCGGTGCCAAACCGGTGGATAGCCAAAGATATTCGTTAAGACAAACTCGGCAAAAAAGGGTTGGGGGTAAGATGCGAACTTTTTATGTTTCTTTGCGATTATATATGTTTTTTATCTTACCGTTGAGTATTCCAGAATTTTTACGTAATATTACATTATGTTGTTTTACGTAATTCTGACAGCAGAATCCTGCTTGAGAATGATCAACTAAGGCAGATCAATGATCTGATTTTCAGGGATTGGTTACGAAAGAACTGTTAAGTCTATGAATATTACGGTAATAATAATTTTGATCTCAGCGGTGGCGGTGGCTGCCGTGGTGGCGCTGCTTGTCGTCATTCAGAGGAATGCTGCTGAAAGGCAAAGGATTGTCAATGAATATGAAAAAGCGGAGGATGAGCTCCAGAGACAGCTGACGGAACTGACCGGGGAAAAGGCGGCTCTGGAAAGCACGCTCAAGGCCAGGGAGGAATATGAAAGCCGGATGAAGGAGGCGCAGGAGAAGGCTTTGAATATGCGGAAGGAGCAGCACGAGAAGGAGCTGGAAAAGATGAAGGACGCGTTCAAGGCTCTGTCAGCGGACAACAGCAGCGAGTTCAAGAGGCAGAGTGCGGAGTCGATCTCGGAGCTTCTGAAACCGATGCAGGAGAAGTTCGCTGAGTTCGGGAAGGCTGTGCAGGAGTCCAGAAAGGAGGCCGTGGAGCAAAGCGCGCAGCTGAAAGAGCATATTCACAATGTGATGGAACGGTCGCAGGCGGTCGGGGAAGAGGCAAGGAATCTGGCGAACGCGCTGACGGGATATTCAAAGGTCCAGGGAGACTTCGGGGAGATGCTGCTCACCGATGTGCTGAAGAACGCCGGGTTGGTGGAAGGCGTGCACTTCTTCACCCAGAGCGTGATGACGGACGAAAGCGGCCACGAGATCAAGAGCGAGAGCGGCAGGACAATGATTCCGGACGTGATGGTGCTCTACCCGGACGACACCACCGTCGTCATCGACTCCAAGGTCAGTCTGAAATCTTTCAATGAATATGTCAACGCGGAGAAAGCCGAGGATCGGGTAAGACTCGCCAAGGCGCATGTCGAAAGCGTCCGGAAGCACGTTGATGAGCTCAAGACAAAGGACTATGCGTCCTACATTCCAGAGGGCAGACGCAAGGTAAACTACAATCTGATGTTCATCCCGATCGAGGGTGCGTTCAGGCTGATGCTTGAGGAGGATCCGATGCTCTGGCAGGCAGCAAAGGACAGCAATGTACTGATTGTAAGCCAGATGACATTGGTAATAGTCTTAAACATGATACAGATGGCTTGGAAACAGGCAGATCAGGAGAAGAACATCGCCGAGGTCTACAAGACAGCCGAGGAGCTGATGAGCCAGCTGAACGGCTGGATGGAGAGTTACGTGGCGATCGGGACCATGTTAGGCAAGGCGCAGTCTGCCTACGAGACCTCGACCAAGAAACTGACCGAGTCCAACCAGAGTGTAGTGAAGAAAATCCAGAAACTGGAGAAACTCGGCCTCTCCCCCAAGAAGTCCCAAGCCAAAATAAAGACCAGTGCCCGCAAAACCGGCCCTGAATCCATTGTTCCCCCTGAACTAAACGCAACCACAATCGAAAACACAGAATAGCTCCACCCATTGGTGCGTCAGGACGCAACTTTCACGCACCAAGTACTCCCTCGCCCACACCTCGTGCGCAGGAACCCAGCCTTTACTCACGGAGGGTCTGGTCTTAAGGCATCAGCGTTTCCCAACGTGAATCGTGCGCAAGATCCCAGCCTTTACTCACGGGAGGGTCCCAGTATATATCAAGGTGCGTCATCAATCTCTTTACACGCACGAAGCAATCCGTCAGCTTCTCCGGTGTGCAGATAGAGGCTTTCCACGCACGGGCTCACAAAATTGGAAGAGCAGTCTATGAACATTCTTTTAGAGGATGTTCATAGACTGCTCTCTGATCTTCTCTAGCTCGTCCTTCATGCGGACTACGACTTTCTGGATGCCGGAGTGGTTGGCCTTGGAGCCTGTGGTGTTGATCTCGCGGCCCATCTCCTGGATAATGAAGCCGAGCTTGCGGCCTGGATATTCCTCACCGTCGATCGTGTCCATGAAATACTTGCAGTGCTGGCGGAGACGGACCTTCTCCTCGTTGATGTCCAGTTTCTCAAGATAGAAGATCATCTCCTGCTCAAAACGGGACGGATCGACCTTCTGCTGGAGAGCCTCAAGGTTCTTCATCAGCTTATCTCGCACGGCTTCAATCCTTTCCTTCTCGAAGCCCTCGACCTGATTCTCAAGGTCAAGGATATTCCTAACCCTTGAAGTCACGTCCTTGTAGAGCGCCTCACCCTCTTTGGCCCGGTAGTCATTGACAGCGGCCAAAGCCTCGTCTATGGCCTTTTCCACTACTGGCCAGTTCTCCTCTGTGATGACATCCTGACGGGAATTATCCATCACGTCAGGGAATCGCAGGACAGAGGCGAGCATCTCACTCGGATTAAAAGTCAGGGAATCAAAGACTGGAAGCGATGAGCTGAAATCCATAAGTTGGTCGTAGTAGGCTCTCAGAAGTTCTTTGTTGATCTGTTTGGCCATAGCCCCAGCCTTCGGCTCCCAAGTGATGTAGAAGTCGATTGTGCCGCGCACCAAAGAATCCGTGATCTTCCTGCGCACCTGAAGTTCCTTGTCCTTCGGGAGAAGGGACGATTTGATGTTGGCGTCAGAGTTCTTGCCGTTGAGCGTCTTGATCTCGATGGTGAGTTTACCTGTCTCTAGGACGGCCTCTGCCTTGCCGTAACCGGTCATTGACTTGATCATATTCAAAAATTAAAATCACCCGGACCGGGATTCAACACACACGAATCCCGTTTCCGATACAAAGATAAACCTTAGCTGCTAGAAATCCAATTCCAAACCTCAACCAAAACCCAATTCTATCACCCCTGTTTCTGCTAGATAATGCAAATTTCACTTTGACACGTAAAAAAAAAATACCATTAAATCGTAACTAATTTCTATTCGAAAGTATTTAATAGCTAAAAGCCAACGTTCCGAAATAAAAAGACACTTGTTTTGCGATGTTCTTTAAGCTTCGTAAATTCAACCACTTATTATAAAAACGTTTATAATCGAATATCGAAATAATTGGAATTTGGATTTTAAAAAATCATTTACTTTCTTGCAAGCGCAAACTTGAAAATTGTATTATAAAATAGCAAAACGAATGAGACAGATTTTTAAATGCTTCGTGGCAACTGCGGTTGTCGTGTCTTTCGCTTCCTGCGAAAAGTCCCTTGAGGAACTTGATCCTCAATTCCCAGCTATCAGTGATGGCAAGTCAGTCACCATCAGTTCAGGTGAGGCTGTCAGCATTGATTTCACTCTCAATGACGTACGCGGCAATGACATTTCTGTCAAGATTGAAAGCAGTGCCGTGGAAGCCTACGACATCAAATACTCCCTTAATTCCGGAAATGAAGACGGTACCGTCACCATCGCAGCCCCAGCGATGATTCTTGACGGAACACCGTTCGATGTCAATGTCACGTTCTCCGATGTAGCCAACAACAGGACTTCATCCAAAACAATCAACGTGACTCCGACAGTGCTTGAAGGATTCGTAAAACTGGCCGAGGCAGCCAACTCTTTCATTGTGGCTCCTGGAGCTTACGCACAGTTCCCAACCCTAAAGGGAAATAGCGGCCAGAAGTCCGGTGCTGTGTCACTCGCTTTGGCATGGCAGGACGCTGTCGGTCTGTTCTCTGATGTCGCCCAAGTCAATGAGTCTGATGCGATTGTACATTTCACACCAGGCAAGGAAGGCAATGCTCTAGTCAATGGCCTTGACGCCTCCGGAAATGTCGTGTGGAGCTGGCTCTTCTGGGTAACGTCAGACGCTCCGAAGGATGTCAAAGTAGGTGATTACACCTTCCTAGACCGCAACATCGGAGCGCTGAACCTTGACGAGAAGAGTGAACTCTCAGTCGGTCTCGTTTACCAGTACGGACGCAAGGACCCATTCCCTGGAATCCGCTTCGATGAGAAAGAGATAAGGCCAGTCTATGATGCTTCTGGTGAGGAGGTTGAGATCCAGATTGTAAAGAACACGGAAGCCAACAACGTAGAGAACTCAATCAAAAACCCGACAATCTACTACAACAACACGTACTCCCGCGGAGCGAAACACGGCTATAGCTGGCTCACCACAGACGCCACGACTTTCGGAGCCGACAACTTTAAGGCTCTTTGGGAAAACGGAGGAAAGAAGAGCACTTACGACCCATGTCCTGCCGGCTATAAAGTGGCTAGCGCACAAGCATGGACCGCAGTCAAGGCAGCCACCGATGTCAAGGAACTTTGGGATTCAAGCTACGAGAATGCCGACCTCATCGGTACCAATGAAAAGTACGCAGCAGGCAATAAGAAGAAAGCTCAGTTCAGAGGATGTGTCTATGACGGTCTTAGATTTACCATTACAGGTGAGCTCAACTCCAGCTCAACCAAATTCTCGTGTGCAAACTGCATCGGCACACTACTGCCTAGAGCCGTGGTTTGGTGCTCAGACATTGATCCTGACTATGCCACTGCGCCTGACTCCTATAATTTCAGAGGAGGCGTGTTCAAGGTCAACACCATCGGCAGCGGCAACTACGAAGACATCTCCGCCATCAAGGTGGATCCATTGGCACGTGGTAACTTCAATCTCTGTTACGCTTTCCCTACACGTTGCATAAAGGAATAAACTAAATTTCAACAATATCTGATGAAAAGAATTCTTAACCTCATCGCCCTCATAGTAACGGGGGCGATGACACTGAGCAGTTGCACTTATAACGAGTTGACAGACTCTTATGGGGAGCTTAACATCATCTTCGACACTGAAAAGGTGTCCCTCAATGCTGGTGAATCCATAGAGGTACCGTTCACTGTCACAGGCACTGATGGTGCTGCGCTTGACTTCGAGCCGTCCTCAGACAACAGCAAGATTAAGTGCAAACTGAGCAAGATAGACTATGACAAGGCTCAAGGTGTGATCTTGGTCAGTGCTTCCAAGACAATCTCCAGTGACCTTGAGGCACAGGTGTTCCTCAAGGTGTCCGACTCGCACCTCAGAAAGCTATCGCGTTTTGTGGATGTCTCTGTAACAGGCAACGGAGGTGGAGGTTCCGAGGACGAGCCAGGTGGTAGCGAAAAGGGAGACGATGACTACGGTGATTTAGGAATATTCTTCGACAACAGCGCACCGACAATCAATCCTGGGCAGACCCTAGAGATTCCTTTCACAGTCACAGGTTCCGAGGGGGCCACACTTGAGCTTGTACCTTCTGTTGACAACAGCGACTACTCATGTGCACTTGGCAAGGTGGACTATGTCAAATATCAGGGGAGCATCAAACTGACAGCCCCCGAAGTGATCACGGAGGAAACCACAGTCAAGGTTTCGCTTACCGCAAGCGACACCCACAAACGAAGCCTGACAAAGAGTGTCAGCGTCAAGGTGAAAGCCTCCGAGCCACTCACAATCACAGCTCTCGGAGAACCAAATTCAATGGCAGTCAAGGCCGGAGGCTCATTCACTCTGTCCTACAAGGTTCAAAACCTCGCCCCTGCAAAGATCACCGGAACACCTACAGTGGAGGTGTCATCGGGATGGAGCACGGAAGTTTCCGTCAGTGAAGACATCATCAAGGTGAAATACAACGCTCCAGCCTCAATAGGCCAGACTCTCGAAATCAAAATCAGTGCGACTGACGACCACAACAGGAAGGCTGAATATTCCGGTTCTCTTTTCATCGTTGAGATCACCACAACCGCTGGAGCCGCCAACTGCCACATTGTAAAACCTGGAAGTACATTGACAATCAAGGCAGTGAAAGGCAACTCGACAACAGCTCTTGAGTTTGACAACGCGTCTCTTGTTTGGCAGGATGCCATAGGGCTTGTGGGTTCCGTTTCAGGAAACGGAAACGAAGGAGTTGTCGTTGTCAAGCTTGCTGAAGGCAAAGAAGGCAACGCAGTAATCGCTGCCCGCGACGGAGACAGGGTTGTGTGGAGCTGGCATGTCTGGGTAACGGACTATGATCCAGAGGCCGATGTCTTCGAATGGACCGATGCTAATGGCGTCACTTACAAATACATGGATCGAAATCTCGGTGCCTTGAGTGCGCAAAAGTACAGCAAGGATGCCCTTGGTCTAATGTACCAGTGGGGACGTAAGGACCCGTTCCCTGGAAGCGATGACGTGGAATCTCAGATTCAGAAACGCATGTACGACATCAACGGAAACCAGATCTACATGAAGATCGAGGAAAGGCCAACCTACAACGACAACACGAGCACCAATCTCCAGCTGGCGATTGAGCATCCGGATGTGTTCTACGGTGCGCCTTCAAGTGCATGGCCGGTGGTGGATTGGCTCACGGACAAAGCCTCCCTCCAGAACAACGATCTTTGGGGCGGCAAGACCAATGCCAAGACAATCTACGACCCATGTCCTGAGGGATGGCGGATACCTGCCGCAGGAAGCGGTTGGGGCTTCCGCAGCGAGTACAAGAAAAAGGGCTCACTCAATGATGACGGGGCCTATGATGAGTCGTACCCTTGGTTCCAGGATTACGACAAGTGCATCGGCTTCCGTTACAAGACGAAAGCAGGCAAGGAGTACTGGTTCCCGCTTGTTGGTAAACTCGACCCGAACAACGGCACGCTCCAAAGCGTGGGAGGAAGCGGGTATTACAACACTTGCACAGACAATTCAAACACCGTGTTTTACGAATGCTTGGCGTGGGGCAATCCTGCCAGCGAGTCCATGCTCAACCGCACGCACGGTGCAGCCACACGTTGCATAAAAGAGTAATATGAGAAAGAAAACAATTCTGCTCACGTTGCTGGCAATACTCGCGGCAATGCTGCCGTTGTCGGCACAGAAGATATCAGTCACCGGTCAGGTGACTGATATTTTTGGCAACGCGCCACTGCCTGGAGTAGCTGTCCTTGAAAAAGGCGGAAGCAGCCATTCAATCACCGACTTGGACGGAAAATATTCCATCTCTGTCCCATCAGACGCAACCCTCGTGTTCTCATGCCTTGGGATGCAGGAACAGACCATCGCAGTGAATGGACGGTCCACGCTCAATGTCGCGATGACAGCTGATGTCAATGTCCTTGATGATGTCCTTGTGGTGGCCTACGGTACAGCGTCCAAGGAATCGTTCACGGGTTCAGCGGAAACGATAAGAGGCGAGAAATTGCGGGACAGGCCTGTGGCGGATGTCTCCAGAATGCTTGACGGACAGATGTCCGGTGTGA
Source organism: uncultured Bacteroidales bacterium (assembly GCA_934678915.1). Lineage (GTDB taxonomy): Bacteria > Bacteroidota > Bacteroidia > Bacteroidales > UBA932 > Cryptobacteroides. Next base: position 6,270 of record CAKUSF010000027.1, on the reverse strand, counting down.
TGACCACATCTGGAAGCGGACAACCCGGCAGCGGAGCCGGCATCATGGTGAGAGGATTCGGGTCCATCAACGCAAGCAGTTCTCCTCTGATTGTCGTGGACGGTATTCCTTACGATGGAAGCCTCAACTCACTCAATCCCAACGACATCGAAAGTCTGTCCGTACTAAAGGACGCATCTGCCGGAGCGCTCTACGGCTCTAGAGGAGCAAACGGAGTGGTCATCGTGACCACCAAAAGCGGAGGAAATGCCGATGAAAAGATTTCCATAGAGTTTACTGCGCGCGCAGGTTTCAACTCTATGGCAATCAGCCCGTACGAAACAGTCAGTGCCACACAGTACATGGAACAGATGTACAGGGCGACATACAATGATCTCGTCTATACAGAAGGCTACCTTCCCAGCAAGGCCGCGTCTTTGACTCCGTCACGCCTTGCCAAAAACGTCCTTGGCATCAACAACAAGTACAACATCTTCGACAAGGATGTGGAGAATCTTTTCGATGCAGACGGAAAGGTCGTAGGGGATGCAGTGACAAAATACTCTGCGGATTGGCTTGGAGAGGCAAAGGCCAAACTTCCGACACGTCAGGAATATCTCTTTTCAATGTCCGGTGCATCAGAAGTGAGCAAGTACATTGCATCGCTTGGCTACCTTGACGAAAACGGAACAATCTCCACAACATCTTTCCGACGCATAACTGCCAGACTCGGAGCCGAATTTACACCTTACGACTGGTTCGAATTCGGTCTCAGTGCAAATTATTCCAATTCCAGAAGCGACTATCTCGGAGCATCCGGTACCCAAGCCAACAACATCTGGTACACAGCCATGATGATGGCTCCGATCTACCCGGTGTACGAGGTTGACGCAGACGGAAATGCGATTCTTAAAAACGGCAAGCGTGTCTTCGACTACGGCTCCTCAAGACCGGCAGGTGCGCAGAACAACCGTAACTGCATCGCAACCCTGTTCGATGACGACTACTACATGATAAGTGACAATGTCAACTTGCGCGGGCATCTGGGAATAAAATTCGGTGACTTCAAGCTGAGTACCTCTTTGGGAGCTGACATCTTGAACGAGAACAACTCCACAAAGTACAACCGCAACAATGGAAACGCGGCTGGTTCAGGACGTCTTACCAAGGAATATCAACGCACACGCAGCTACACATGGAACCAGTTGCTGTCCTACAAGCATGTTTTCGGTGAGCACACCGTGGACGTGATGGCGGGACACGAATTTTACAACATCGAATCCCATTATCTGATGGGACAGAGAACCGGTTTCCCTTTCGATGACTTTACGGAACTGGGAATGGGATCTACCCTCGCTGACGCCACTTCCACTGGTGAGACCTACAGCATAAACTCATGGTTGTGCAGGGCTAACTACAATTTCGCTGACAAGTACTACCTTTCAGCGAGTCTGCGCACTGACGGATCCTCCCGGTTCATCAAAAAGAACAGATGGGGAACATTCTGGTCCCTTGGAGCGTCCTGGAGGGTTTCGCAGGAGCCGTTCATGCAAGAGATTGACTGGCTGGACAACATGACACTGAAAGCCAGCTACGGCATTCAGGGCAACGACAACATCGGTTCATACTACGCCTGGCAGGCACTATACGACATGACCTACCCGAATGGGACATATTCAGGAGCCATCATTTCATCTCTAGAAAATCAAGATGTTACATGGGAAAAGAACGGCAATGTGAACCTTGGCGTCGAATTCAAGATTCTAAGCCGGATGAGCGGAAGCATAGAGTGGTACAAAAGGACCACCACGGACATGCTTCTTGAATATCCTATCGCCATCTCCCTGGGCTTTCCCGGCTATTACGCCAATGTCGGGGAAATGTACAACACTGGATTTGACATCACCTTGGGCTACGACATCCTCAACTCTCCGGACTTGTTCTGGAACGTGACGCTCATGGGGTCTACTGTCAACAACAAGGTCGTGTCCCTTACCGGCAACGGTGAGGACATCAACAATGGAGTATATCTTATCCGTGAAGGCGAGCCAGTGAACACATTTTACGTAGCCCGAAGTGCTGGTGTCGATCCTGCAACTGGCGAGCAGCTTTATCTTGCCTACGCCAAGGATGAGAATGGAGCTCCGATCAAGGGCAGCGAGTACGTGACCAACAATGCCACCATAGCTTCAGGATGCAAATGGCTTTGCGGCAGCAGACTGCCTGACATCTACGGCTCACTGTCATCCAGCCTTCACATCAAGAATGTGGACATCTCCGCCCTGTTTACATATTCCTTGGGTGGCAAGATTTATGACAGCACCTACAGCGCACTGATGGAACCGTCTTACGTGGGTCAGACCTATCACGTTAACTCTCTGCGCGCATGGACTGAGGCCGGGCAGATCACCGATGTCCCGAAGATCACCACAACCGCCACGACTGTAATCAACGATCGATTCCTCATCAATGCGTCATATTTCAGCATAAAGAGTGTTTCGGCAGGCTACACATTCAAGAACACCGAATTGGAGAAGTACCATATTCGTTCACTACGTCTTTACGCCTCTGGTGACAACTTGATGATGTTCAGCGCACTAAAGGGCTTAAATCCTCAGAGCAGTTTTACCGGATCCACCTCCTACACTTACACCCCGAACCGTACGGTCTCACTCGGTGTGGACATTAAATTCTAAGCTTTATGAAAAGATTTCCTATCATTATGATATTGGCTGCAACAATTTGCAGCTCATGCTCTTCATTGATGGAGACCTCCCCCACCACAGATGTTGACAAGGAAAAGATTCTTGCCGATGTCGAAGGTTTGCAAGTGGCCATGAACGGGGTCTATGCGACAATGTACAACCGTCTTGACTTTGTCACTGCTAACGCCCACCAATGTTTTGGGAATATGGCGGTGACGCTCGCAGCCGACCTCATGGGCGATGACATGGTCCAGACCGCCCAAGGAGCGGGGTGGTTCTGGCATGACTACAACTACGACCAGCGCAACCGCTACACCAGCAAAATCTGGCGTTGCTACTTCACGTGGGAATATTTCTACGAAATCATCAGCAATGTCAACTACATCATCTCCTCTGCGGGCTCAGCGACAGGTGACGCCAATGAGATTAGTTGCATCATCGCGCAGGCTCATGCTGTGCGCGCATTCAGCTATTTCATGCTAATTCAGTCCTTCCAGCAGACACTTGTCGGTCACGAGGACCTTCCTGGTGTCCCGATCTACACCGAGCCAACGAACGCCTCAAGCAAGGGAGGGAAACGGAACTCTGTCAAAGAAGTTTACGCGCAGATTGACAAGGATCTTGAGACGGCCCTTTCGCTGTTCGAACAGTGCGGGGTCAGGCGCAAGCACATCTCAAACCTTGACATTTACTCTACAAGCCTGCTCCAAGCCCGTGTAGCTTTGGTCGAGAACGACTGGAGCAAAGCAGTGGAAGCGGCCAAAAGAGCCATCGGTACACCAAACGCATCTCTTCTTTCAAAATCAGAGGCGACTGTGACCAAAGGCACGTTTGATGACAACACCACAGACTGGACCACAGGGAAGACCCCATTCAACAGCGTCAGCTCGTCATCGGTTCTGTGGGGTGCGGAGATCATCTCAGACCAATCAACCGTGTTCGCTTCATTTTTCTCGAATATGGACGCGTGCACCAATGTTTACTACGCTGCCGAGGCTCCGAAGTGCATCAGCAACTGGCTCTACGCTCAGATTCCTGACTCTGACATACGCAAAGGATGGTGGAACGGGAACATAGGTGTCAGCGCGAAAGAGTGGAAGTACGGAGCTAACATCAACTACAACCAGTTCAAGTTTCAGTGGGCAGATCAAAAGTCCTACAAAGGAGACTACATATTCATGCGTCTTGAAGAAGCGTATCTAATTCTTGCAGAGGCACTTTGCCGCCTAGGAAACGACAACGAGGCCAAAAGTGCTCTTGGAGAGATCATGAGTCGCCGAGACTCTAATTGGAACCAGACACTGGGCACACTTAGCGGAAACGAGCAGACTTTCGGCACCACCGGAACCGTGAAGACCCTCTTGGACGAAATTCTTCTGCAACGTCGAATCGAACTCTGGGGCGAAACCGGGCGCATCTTTGACATACTCAGACTTGCGAAAGGTTGGACTCGCTATTGGGTTGTGAACGGTGAGGAATCAAATCACACCAACTACCTCAGCAAATACCCAGAGTACCTTAATTTTCCTGCGGACTACATCGAATGCATTCTGATGATCCCTCAGGTGGAAATTGACAATAATCCGAACATCAATCCCGAAGACCAGAATCCTTATGTTCAGAACTAAGCTATTGAATTATATCTTACTAAGCATCGCTACCCTGTTAGTAATGTCTTGTTCAGGAGAGAGTGAAGGTGCTCTCTACGATGGTGAAAGCGGGTTTGCCTTCGCTTCTAATGTGCTCTACGCTGAGGTGTCTTCGGAGGAAAAAGGCACCTTGGAAATTCCAATCTACAGAGGGGTCAAGGGCCCAGCCGAGCAGGCCATTGTGTCATTCAAATACGACACAGCCCCACAAGATGCATCTTCCCCAGTTTGGGAAGATGCCGATCCAGATGGGGTGTTCTCTCTGTTGTCACCGAAAGTTACTTTTTCCGAAAATTCATGCAGTGCATTAGTACGCCTACGGTTCAGAGACACCGGGAGACTGAAAACTTCCGAGAAATACAGGATGAAGCTTGACATTCTCGACGGGGTCTCCCCATCGGGAAGAAGCACCATCACCATCACTGTCACCAAGAAGCTTGTGTTCAAGAAATACGGTGACTGCACCTACTTCGATGAGTGCATCTTCGAGAAGGCCTACAAAACCGAAATCTACAAAGCGGATGGAGAAGAGATCTACCGTGTCATGGATCCGTACCGTGAGGGTCTGATTGCTGAGGAATATGCCGCAAACGGATGGATGGGCGGCACTCCTGACTACGTGGAGTTCCAATGCGAAGGCGACCGCATCAAATTTAAAGAGTTTCCAACCGGAATGCTCCTAAACGGTACGCACATGGCGTACGCGTATTTCCCAAGCGACTACAAGTGGGGACGGGACTTTTCCAAATACGATGCCCAGAACCTCAAACTGGATGACAAGCATTTCCAACTGTACGCTGTCTATTGCCTACCATCATTCCAGTACGGCTACATGAACGATGGGATTTACAAAATCGACATCAACGTACTGAATCAGAAATAATCACCGCTTCAATCTAGACAGCCTCAAACTCGACTGTCTTGTCCCCTATCGAGACCTTGATTGGGGCCTTTGAGCCTTCGATCGAGCGGATGATGACCTGGGCTTTGCCGGAGAACGGTTTGATCGTCATGGAGCTGCCGTTCTCCGGTCTTTCGATCTCTTTGAAACCAGGGTTGCCGTTGCCCCAGCCTAGGAACGTGGCTCCGGAGACTGAGACTTCCAGGCTCTCGGACGGGGAGTCGATGTCGATCACGACAACATCCTGACCGTCAGCCTTTATCTGAGACTTGGAGAGAGTGAGAGTTGTCTCGGAGACGACGGAAGGATATTCATCAGTCGCGACTTTTTTGCCGCTACGGTAGCCCACTGCTGAGAATCTGGCAGCGTCTCCTACTTTCCAGACAAGGTGGCCGTCCACTGGCATATCCTTTTTTCCGAGGTTCTTTCCGTTGGCATAAAGACGGACCTGATCGCAGTTGGAATAGACCCAGACCTCGCCTTTGTACGGACCGCAGATGTGGACTGTCGGCTCGTCAAGCCATGCGGCCTTGACGTAGAACGCCTCGTCCTTCGGGAAGCAGCAGTAGTCCAGAATGCCGAACTGGGAGCCAGTAGCCGGCCAGACCATAGGATTCGGCTCGCCACGGTAGTCCTGCCCGGTCCAATAGAAAAGTCCTCCTGTCCAAGGACGGGCCTTGTAGAATTTCCAGCCGTGTTCTATGACATTGATCCTGCCCAAGGTGTCAACCCTGTTCAGAGGGGTCATCCAGCCTTCCTCCGGGACTGTGGCATACTTTCCTCTCGTGCCGGCCCCCGAAGTCTCCTCAGTGCCGACAGCGCAATGATCCGGGAATTTCTCATGGAACTCGTCCACAGGATTCTGGACGATATAGTTGTAGCCGAACACATCAACTCCTTTCACAAGCTCATGACCTCCGGAGCTGCCGTAGTTGGTCGGTCTGGTCGGATCAATGGAATGGACATATTCACTCATCTTCCGCGCGATCCTTGTGCCGGCCTCGATGCCTTCCACGCTCCATTCCTCGTTGCCGAC
>CAKUSF010000026.1 GCA_934678915.1 uncultured Bacteroidales bacterium | reverse complement strand
AAAAGGTCATAAACATTAAGCAGCCGAAGCGTTTTCAGCTCCAGCTGCAAGTTCTCGTTGAGTTCCCCAAGAAGACTTTTTGCCTCCACCTGGAACTCCGGGTGTTTCTCCACGAAAATGCGGTAATTGGACATCTTTGAAGTTTTGTTTTTAAGACTAACGCAAAGTTAGCCTTTTCGGCTCACATTTACAAAATCATTTCTTGGTCATAACCAAGAAAAATCATTGGAGATCAGAAGTTCATCTTTTTTGATAAGATGAGTGGTTTGCATAGGGATTGATTGATATGATAGGAAGTGTTTATGAGCCAAATTCTTAACCTCTTCTACGCAGTCATATGTCATTAGGTAGTTCCCTTTGATCTCTGAGACAAGGTCAAACAGACCTTCGTGATCAATCTCAAAATGAGTATAAAGTCGATGACCTGCTACAGTGTATGGTGGATCAATGAAAAATGCTGCCTTGGAATCATGAATATGTTGACGTATTATTGAAAAAGCATCGGCCTGATGGAATTCTATTTTTGCTGACATCTCATGAATTGCCTTTATTCTTCTGGCGAGTGTCTCTGGATACCATCTAGAAAATATTCCTTTGCTGTTTTCTCCGTTCTTCATCATTCCGGAACCTTTAGCAAGGATTCCTCCATGGCAGGTCCTGTTTCTAAGCAGAGTCGAGAAAGCTAATTCTCTATCGTTCTTGCCCTCTTTTGAAAGAATTTTAAGAAGCTCTTCATATTGAGGTTTGAATGTCAATATTTGGGCAATAAGCCAATCACAATCATTGCTTAGCATAGTTTTCCAAACGACTGCGACATCTTCATCAATTTCGGAGAATATGACTTTCTTGAAATATCCTTCGAATATGGCAGTAAGTCCTGTGATTCCACCTCCACAGAAAGGTTCGATCAACGTGTTACAGCCAGAACAATGACTGAACCATTTTCTTGACGTAGGTACCAGCCATGTTTTTCCACCAGGATACCTAAATGGACTGCGTTGAGGAACTGATGAGACATTCACCACTTTCTCCTTTTCTTTTACAATATTCCCGAACAAATCGTAATTGACAATAGTTTGCATGTTCATTCATTTGTGCCGTTAGACGAATCGAGAATAGTACGCGGATTATCTGGTGATATTTGAGGTTGATTTTTAGATTCAAGCTTCTTTTGTAGTGAACTTATAAACACATCTATGCTTCCTGGCCTTGGCGCAATCACCGTGTTCAAAGCAGAATGATATTCCGTGTAAACTACCCTTGATAAAACGAGATGGTAAGAGTCTGTACGGGTGTCATGCTCCAGACGGTAAAGAAACCAAGCAATGTCTGCATTGGCTTCATTTACAGTAGGAAGCTTAGGCAATGTTGAAAAGAACTCTTCTTGGATGACGATACATTGTTTCTTTCCCCATGACTTGAATATGCCCCCTTTAGAAAGCATTTGCGGAATAAGCCTTTTTCTTGAAGACGAAAGATAGTCAGGGAGAGGATAATTGTCTCCACCCCATTTAAAATCTGGTGATGGATTGCTGATATATTTATTGAAAGCGTTTCTTAAATTACCTGAGATATACACACCTTGCACTTCCACGGAAGCGAAATCGATGATATCCCCATCATCGTTTAACTGCACGATAACATAGTCGATGTTTCCAGCTGATTTTCCATCAATATCGTTCAACTTGACTTCAGAAAGAGATGTCCACTTAGAACCAATAGGAAACGCGAATCTTGCAGCATCCTCAATTATCGTCCAATCTTCACGAAATCGAACAGGGCAAGTAATGACACCTTCTCCATTATGGAAAATGCTGCACACTCCTAATGGATCTTGAGCCTTGTCCTTTGTGCAGTTAGGAACAATATTACAGAAAGGACAGAGTTTGTTGGCCCTAAAGTTATCTGCTTTTTTGCTTTGGTTGGATATCGGAAACCCAAAAACCTCGGCCAGGGGATTACTGTTCATAAACGACTATGTTTTATTCCAAAGTTAGCCTTTTCGATCCACTTATACAAAAGTTTTAGTCAAGCCATTGGCTAAAAAAGCGCCAGATTTCGGAGCAGGTGTCCATGTCTTTGTCGGACCATGAGTGGTTGCCGCCTTCGACTTTGTAGAGCCAGACTTCGGTTGGCTTGCCGCCTTTTTTTGCGGGCTTGCCGGCCTTGAACTGGTACAGGGTGACTTGATTACGGCCATCCCAGCGAGGAAGTTCGGTGACATATTCCTCGGTGCAACCATTGACGGCTATGATTCGACTTATGGCAGCAGGGACCGGAAGATAGGCTCCCCACCCTCCTTTATTTTCAGGGTCGCCAAGCCATTCGGAAGTGTGATCCTGCGTGCCGTGGACCTCCATGAAAGGAAGCGGATGTCTGTAGGAATATTCAGTCTCCATCCAAGTGAATTGTAATCCAGCGATAGAGGCCATGGCCTTGAAGGCCTTCGGTGCGCGCATCGCAATCAGGTAGATGATGTCACCACCGTTGGACATTCCGGTGAGGAAGGTGTTCTTGGCACTGAGGCTGAACTTCTTCTGGAGCTCTTTGGAGAGGGCGATAAGGAACTTCACGTCATCAGTCTTCATTCCTTCCTGTGAAGGGTAGCGGACGTTCCAGCCCGGTTTGCCTTTCGGATCGTTTATGCCCTGAGGATAGCAGACCGCAAAGCCGTTCTTATCAGCGACATCCATCATCGCTTTCTTTCCCTTGAGGGCTGAGCCACCGTAGCCGTGCAGTACTATCACCAGCGGAGCCCCTGCCTTAAGACCTTCCGGACGGTAGAGGTAATATTCCCGCTCAAGTCCCTGATTCTTCATTGTGTGGTGCTCGCACAGTTCCTTTACTCCTTGCTCCTGGGTTGGGCTTTCGCTGATCTTGTCGAAGCGACAGCCCATGACGTTCTCCGTCCCATTGCTTCCCATTTCACAGAAAATAGACAGAAGCACTGCAATAATCGTGGAGGATAACATATTGATTTATTGATTTTTAATGAATATCCTCCCGTCGAATATGGCGGGAGGATAATGCTTACTATTTTGATTTACAAATTGTTCGCATCCACACGCTATTTGCTCTCAGCTGCCTCGACAGCTTTGAAATAGCGGTAGGAATTAACCTTAAGTTCACCGGCAGCCGGTTCATCAAGCACAACGGTTCCGTTCTCATGCAGCTGAAGTGCGGAAAGGGTTACATAGTGGCTAACAGAGCCCTCAATGGCTTGGCTGACAACTCTAGCTTTCTTGCTTCCGAAAGCTAGGATGAGAACCTCTTTGGCTCCGCAAACAGTGGCGACACCCACAGACATTGCCTGCTTAGGTACCAGGTTTACATCACCTCCGAAGAAGCGAGAGTTAACCTCAATTGTGTCTTGGGTCAGAGTCACAACTCTTGTCCTTGAGTTGATGGAAGAGAACGGCTCGTTGAAGGCCAGATGGCCGTCTTCACCAACGCCTCCGAGGAATAGGTCGATTCCACCAGCCTCTACGATTGCTTTCTCGTAGTCCTCACACTCTTTGTCAAGATCAGCTGCATTGCCATTGAGGATGTGGATGTTGCCTGCAGGAATGTCAATCTTGTCAAAAAGGTTCTTGTGCATGAAGCTGTGGTAGCTCTCTGGGTGATTTTCAGGAATCCCGACATATTCATCCATGTTGAATGTGATGACATTCTTGAAGGAAACCTCTCCGGCTGCGCACATTCTGGCCAGTTCGGCATAGGTGTCCAATGGTGTTGATCCTGTAGGAAGCCCAAGTACGAAAGGCTTGTCTGTCCTTTCAGCCTTTGCCTTGATGGCGGCAGCAATGTGGTGGGCCGCCCAAAGTGAGCCCTCTTTCTTTGTGTCTTTAATGATGACTCTCATGATTATTCTATGTCTTTAATTAGTTATTTTAATCTAAGGAACACTTCAATGGCTTGATATTCAGCCATTCCTAGTTCATCGTATAGTTTAGCAGTGTTCTGTGTGCGTTCCTCGGCCCTCTGCCAGAACTCCCTTGGATCATCACCAGGGAACGGAACGATGTCCTTCTGTGACAGATGACGGAAGATGGCATGACGTTTCTCAATGAGCTCGCCCGGACTGAGTGGAACGGCCATGTCGACTCTCCACAGTTCCCATTCCATCCAAGCTCCTCTGTAGAGCCAGATTGTGGTGTCGTTCAGCCAGTCATTTCCTTCTTCCTTGAGCTGCTCAATGGCCTCAAGAGCGGCCTCTGTGCAGACTCTGTGCGTTCCGTGAGGATCGGCAAGGTCTCCAGCCATGTAGATCTGATCCGGGTGAAGTTTCACAATCAAAGCCTTGATGATGTCAAGATCCTTCTGGGTGCGTGGAAGTTTTGTTACACCACCAGACTCGTAGAACGGCAGGTTGAGGAAGTGCACGTTGGTGTTGTCGTTGAGACCGAAGCTTCTGTCGGCTCCGCGTGCCTCGCTGCGACGGATAGCCGCCTTTATCGCCAGAAGTTCCTTAGGCTCAGGCTCTCCCGGCTTCTTGGAGTCAATGATCTTCTTTACCTCATCGAATCTGTCCCCGAATCCTAATTGATAGGCTGCATCCATGTGCTGGAGTACAACGTCATCGTGGACAGCTAGATCTCCAGAAGTCTCGTAGGCAACATGAACGTCATGTCCCTGATGCACAAGACGAATGAATGTGCCGCCCATTGAAATCACGTCATCGTCAGGGTGAGGGGAGAAGATCAGCACCTTTTTAGGGAACGGAGTCGATTTGACAGGTCTTGTGGAGTCGTCAGCGTTCGGCTTTCCGCCAGGCCATCCGGTGATGGTGTGCTGGAAGTCATTGAACACATCGATGTTGATCTTGTCGAACGGCCCATAGAGCTCAATGAGTTCTCCCAAGAAGTTCTCAAGGTAGTCTTGCTGAGTGAGTTTCAAAATAGGCTTGTGAACCCTTTGGCAGAGCCATACCACAGCCTTGCGGATGAGGGTGTTGGTCCATTGGCAAGGTCCTACCATCCAAGGAGCTACGAGCCTTGTCAGCATTGAGGCTGACATCTCATCAGTGTAGAATGTGATGTTGTCGTGACTCTGGAGCCATGAAGCAGGGCATGAAGAATTGATTTCGCCTTCAACAATCCTTTTCACGATTTCGGCCTTGCCTTCACCCCAAGCCATCAAGATGATCCTTCGTGCGCTCATCATGGTTCCGATGCCCATGGTGATAGCAGCCTTAGGAGTTACAGCGACATCTCCATTGAAATTCCGTGCTTGCCTTTTTCTTGACTGATAAGAGAGTGGAACCGTACGAGTCTGACTCTTTTCAGTAGAACCAGCCTCATTGAAACCAATCTGTCCACCTTCCCCGACGCCAATCACGAGCAAATCAAGACCTCTGGCAATCTTGTCAAAATCAGCACAGTAGTCAGAAACTTGCTCCTTTGGAATGGATCCGTCAGGAATATGTATGTTCTCTTTCTTGACATCGACTTGGTCTAGAAATTCTGCATGAAGCCTATGATTGCGGCTTTGAACTGAATTTTTGCTGCAAGGGTAATATTCGTCAATTGAGAACACTTCAACATTGGCAAAAGAAACTTTGCCTTCTCTGAATTGTTTTGTGAGGGCTGTGTAGAGAGACACTGGGGTCTTTCCGGTAGTAAGACCTAGTTTGAAAGAACGCGGCAGCGTGGCTTTCTCGTGGTCTTTGATTGCTTTTACAATGATGTCAGCCACGCGTTCGCTTCCGATGGCTGCGTCATCAAAAATCTCGGTGGTGATCTTCTCGTGAGAATGGAGAATGCTCTTAGGCAAATTCTCCTCAATCAGTCCACCATCTTTGGGTAAAGAAAAGTGCTTCATTTCTTTGAGCTTAAAATTTCGTTAATATGATATGTTTCGTTGTCCGTTCTCGGACCAAAGCTCTATGTCTTTCCGCTTGCTGGCCGGGGCGGAACCCGTGCCTGAAGTCACGGACGTTAGTGGCTATCAGTTTAAACCTTGCAAATATAATCAGTTTTTACCGAAAGGTGTTCTTCTGTGGCAGCCTAATTTTGATGAAAAAAGACATTGTGACATTTTTCCTGAGATGTCTTGGAATATCGGAGGAAAATCAATAACTTTGCAATCCTTATGAAAGTGTGACGCTTTCAAGTGGGAAGTCTACAAGAATTGCCCGAATGGCGGAATTGGTAGACGCGTTGGACTCAAAATCCAATGTCCTTTAAAGACGTGCCGGTTCGAGCCCGGCTTTGGGCACCAAGTAAAAAAAACAAGGTCTTGAAAATCAAGACCTTGTTTTTTTACTTGGGCTATTATGAGATTACACTCTCTGACCGTAAGAACGATCGGTGGTGTTGACAGTGATTTTGTCGCCCTGGTTGATGAACAGAGGAACCATGATCTTTGCACCGGTCTCAAGTGTGCATTCCTTCAAAGCACTGGTAGAGGCAGTGTTGCCTTTCACAGCTGGCTCTGTGTAGGTTACCTCAAGGGTAACGTAGGTAGGAAGCTCGCAGGTAAGGCACTTCTCCTCAGGTTCGGTGACAAACATCATCTCAACATGCTGGCCTTCTTTCATCAAGTCAGCGTTCTCAACAACATCATGAGGCAAGTGAATCTGCTCGTAAGTCTCCTCGTGCATGAAGTTGAATCCATCTTCGTCTGAATAAAGGAACTGATAAGGACGTCTCTCAACATTGATGACATCAATCTTCATTCCTGCTGTGAAGGTGTTCTCAAGGATTCTACCGTTCTCAAGGTTGCGAAGTTTTGTCTTTACGAAAGCTGGACCCTTTCCAGGCTTAACGTGCTGGAAATAGACTACCTGGCAAGGCTTGCCGTTGTAGCTGATATAAAGGCCGTTCTTAAAATCTGCTGTTGTTGCCATAAAAATATGTAATGAATTTAGTAATCAAAAACAATGACGTGCCGCATCCTCCGCGTTCTTTTTGAATATGATTTCAAAAGATTGAAGCGCAATCATTTCGACCGCAAAGTTAACTATTTGTGGATATTCCTGCAAAAAATTCTTTCTGCGACCTGCTCCAAAAGCCATCCTGGAGTAGAGGTCGCTCCGCAGACACCGACCTTGTCTCCGTCCCGGAACCATTCAGGAGACAGTCCAGAAGGCTCTGAAATATGATAAGTGCGAGGATTCTTGGACTTGCATAGGTCGAAAAGAACCTTGCCGTTGGAACTGGAAGCACCTGACACAAAGATGATGACATCGTGCCGAAGAGCAAACTCGGCCAGTTCTTCATGCCGTGACGCCACTTGAGAACAAATGGTGTTATGAACTGTCAGACTGGCCTGGCCATATACCGATTCTCCATCGAAAGTCTCAGTTCTTAGCGGTCGCTGAGCCTGTCTAAGCGCCCGTCCAGATGGTTCGGCAGGCTCAACGTTCGAGCGGTTGAACTGTCGAAGCGACTCTGAAAGTACCTCGCAGATCCGGGAATATTCTACCGGACTCTTTGTAGTCTGGGAGAAAATTTCCAACGGACAATCTGTCCGAATGGAACCGCTGTCAAGGGCAGAGCGTAGCATCCCGATGTTCTCAATCACCACAGCATCTCCATCTACTTGCCCCAACAGCCCAAGCACCTCGGCATGACCGATTTTTCCGAATATGATCAATTGCCCACCGACAGGTTTTAGCCGTTCATAGGCTTCTCGGATGCTTTTCTGAAGCCTCAGCACCACCGGACACGTGCAGTCGATGACTGTTAGTCCAAGTTCTGAGGCCAATGAATATGTCTGCGGTGGCTCTCCGTGCGCACGGATGAGAAGAGTCTCGGATGACGGGGTCGGGATATTCAGAAGTCCTTCTTTGTCGATTGTGACGAGCCCTTTGCCTCCAAGTCGCTGTAGTTCAGCCTCGTTGTGTACAATCGCACCCAAAGAGTATAACTTTTCCCCCGGATGCTCATCCAAGAACTTCTCTGCCCGGCTGATAGCTCGGATCACTCCTCCGCAGAAGCCGGAATGCTTTTCTATCTCAACCTGAAGGCTCATTTCGCTATTCTAAAATCCCGAAACGGCCTTGTGCAAGTCCTTGGAACCAAACAAGTTCCTCATGCAGGTTCATGTCTGAGTTGTCCAGCACAAAAGCATCTGCAGCTCTGGAAAGAGGGGAAACCTCACGATGCGAGTCGATGTAGTCCCTTTCTCGGAGGTTCTTCATCACGTCTTCCATCTGCGGTTCCTGCCCCTTAGCTTTCATCTCATCGTAACGTCTCTGTGCTCTGACCTCATCACTTGCAGTCATGAATATCTTCACTTCAGCGTCCGGGAACACTGTCGTGCCGATATCCCGTCCGTCCATCACGACCCTTTTCCTGCGCCCGAACGCGTGCAGGCGCTCATCGACATATTCCCTGACAAACGGGATCGCTGAGACTGGACTGACGTGGCCTGATACCCTTAGGGTGCGGATCTCCTTTTCTACGCATCGCTCTCCGATGAAGGTCCCTTCCGTCTTGAAATCGAGATTCAGTTCCAGCAGGGCTGCCCTGAGGCCAGACTCGTCAATGGCTCCGTCATCTCCAATGAACCCTTTCTCGATGGCGTACAGGGTTACTCCACGATAAAGGGCTCCAGAATCTAGATAAAGGAATCCGAAATGCTCGGCTATCAGTTTGGCAAGCGTGCTCTTGCCCGTTGATGAGTAGCCATCGATGGCTATGATGATGTCAGGTAGTTTCATACGGCAAAATTATCAAATTTTATGTAAAGAAAGAATTTTGTCCGATATTTGTACTACGTTTTGCCTTGGTTGTCCCGCTTAGTATGCGTTAAAAAATAAGTTGATTTAAATTATTTTTTTAGGATTACATAATAGGCATGGTGAACGAACGTGAATAAAGACGAATTTCTATGAAGATATTGATTGTTGATGACGAGAGGTCCATCAGGAACTCCCTGAAAGAGATTTTAGGGGATGAGGGCTATGACGTGGATGTGGCCGAGGACGGGATGACCGCCCTTGCGATGGTGGACAAGGAAAGGTACAACGTGATCTTCTGTGACATCAAGATGCCAGGGATGGACGGTACAGAAGTCCTGGACAAGATGATGGCTGAGGGCATTGATTCCGCTGTCGTGATGATCTCCGGTCACGGGGACATTGAGACTGCTGTCGAGTGCATCAAAAAAGGAGCATTTGACTTCATTCAGAAGCCGTTGGATCTGAATAGGATTCTGATCACTATAAAAAATGCTTCCGAGAAGGCTACCATCATCTCCGAGAACAAAAGCTTGAAGAAAAAGGTCTATGGCCAGAGAATGATAGGGGAGTCAGAGCCAATCCGGCATGTGCGTGACATCATAGCTAAAGTCGCTCCTACAGATGCCCGTGTGCTGATTGTCGGTCCTAACGGCTCCGGTAAGGAATTGGTGGCGAGAAGCCTTCACGAGCAGAGCTCTCGCAGCGCGATGCCTTACATCGAGGTGAACTGTGCGGCTATTCCTTCGGAACTGATTGAAAGTGAGCTTTTTGGCCATGAAAAAGGAGCATTTACTTCGGCCATCAAGCAGCACAAGGGCAAGTTCGAGCAGGCAGACGGTGGAACTCTTTTCCTGGATGAAATCGGTGACATGAGCCTTGCCGCACAGGCTAAGGTGCTGCGTGTTCTTCAGGAGAAGAAACTCTCAAGGGTCGGCAGCGATAAAGACATCATCGTTGATGTCAGAGTCGTGGCGGCCACGAACAAAAATCTTCAGGAGGAAATCGCGAAGGGCAATTTCAGAGAGGATCTTTACCATCGTCTCAGCGTCATTGTCATCAAGGTCCCTTCGCTAGACGAAAGGAAATCAGACATACCTCTCTTGGCTGAATATTTTGTCAATCAGATTAGTACAGAGTCCGGAATGCCTGTAAAAACATTTTCTCCCGAAGCAATCCAATTACTTCAGGAGAAATCTTGGACTGGAAACATCAGAGAGCTTCGCAATGTCGTGGAGCGTCTGATGATTCTTGGTGGCAATCCTGTCAGTGGACAGGATGTAAAAGATTACGTGAGTCCGATTCAATAGCCTTTTTTAGTGTGACATCTACGTTGAGGTACATCTTGTAGAAGGCGTTCTCACCGAGTTTTGAATACCGTCCGACAAGGGCGCGGAGTTGTGGGAGGAGATATTCCAAAGTCTCTTCCCATTCTTTTTGCGTGCAGGTGATGCCGTCTTTAGAGGAAGCATATTCCCGGAAAGCGGAAGGAAGGTTCAACTTGTCGAGGAAGGTGTTAAGTTCCTTGTAGTCACTGATGGTGGAGAGTGTACCTCTGTACCTATCGAACATCGCTGAGGCAAAACGCATTTGAGTGGCTTTTCTGTTGCAAGCGATGAAGAATTTCGTGGCTCTTGTGGTGTCAACCGGCACGAACACATCTGGAATGATGCCTCCGCCACCATAGACCGTTCTTCCGCCCACAGTTTTGTAAGCCGCGGTGGAATCCACCTTGATGCTGTCAGCATCGTACATCTCACCGTCAGCGTAGCGCTTGTAGATGTCGTACTGGTAGTCTTTTGAATATGGCTTCTGGATGCACCGCCCCGAAGGAGTGTAGAACCTCGCGACAGTCAACCTGACTCCGGATCCGTCATTCAGATAGACCGGTTCTTGAACCAATCCCTTACCGAACGATCTGCGGCCCATGATGATGCCTCTGTCATTGTCTTGGATGGCACCAGCGAAAATTTCGCTGGATGAAGCCGTTGATTCATCAATGAGTACAGTCAGGCTAACGTCTTGTAGCAGTCCCTTCCCGTCAGCTTTGTACTCGTTCTTCTTTCGGTGCAGTCCCTGCATGTAAACAATCTCGTCTCCTTTCTTGAGGAACATGTCGCTCAGTAGGAGGGCTTGGTCAAAATAGCCTCCAGTGTTGCCCCTGAGATCGAATATCAGTCTTCTCATCCCTTCGCCAAGCAATTTGACGCTGGCTTCGTAAAATTCGGTGAAAGTCGTTCTTGAGAACTTCGAAAGTTTGATGTAGCCGGTAGAGTCGTTGACCATGAATGCTGCATCAACGCAGTGCATAGGAATCTTCCCTCTGGTGATTTCGAATGGAATAGTCTCCTTTCCGCGGCCTACGGTGACAATGACCTTTGTCCCGGCAGGGCCTTTCATTCTTCGAACCATGCTGTCTTGTGGGAATTTGACACCTGCAATCTCTTTGTCTCCGACTTTGAGGATTCTGTCTCCTTGCTGGAGTCCGACCTTTTCAGAAGGGCCTCCGGGGATTACCTCCAGCACGATAGCAGTGTCGTTTGGGACATTGAACTGGATCCCGATGCCGTCAAAGTTGCCGGCCAAATCTGTCTCAGCCTCAGTCAGTTCAACGGGTGGCATATAGACAGAATGTGGGTCTAGTTCAGCAAGTGCCGCGGTGATAGCAGCATCGGTAACTTTCTTGACATCAACGGAATCCACATAGTTCCTATCAATCTGATCGAGGATCAGGTTCAATTTGCGCCATTCTCCGTATTGACCCCTTAGCAAGTGCCTTTTCTGTGTGTAGGAATTATAGGACACAACGATCAGAGCACCCACGATAATCCCCAGAACCGCTATCCAGATGGAGGATATTCTTTTCATTCTAGTCTATTTTTTCGATTTCTATACCAGCCTTTCGTAGCAGATCGACCCCGTCCGTGAGACGATACTCATCCTTATAGACAACCCTCTTTATCCCTGCCTGAATGATCAGTTTCGAGCATTCGATGCATGGAGAAGCTGTCACATAAAGTGTCGCTCCTAAGCTGTTGTTGCCGGATTTCGCAACCTTTGTGATTGCATTGGCCTCAGCATGGAGGACATAGGGCTTTGTAGCCCCGTTTTCGTCCTCGCACACATTTTCGAATCCGGATGGAGTGCCGTTGTAGCCGTCTGAAATGATCATTCGGTCTTTGACTAGAATAGCACCCACCTGACGTCTTTTGCAGTAGGAATTCTTGGCCCAGATTTCGGCCATCTCAAGATAGCGTTGGTCAAATTTTTCCATTATTTGTTCCTCTGGTAGAGATACCTCTTGATACTACGCTTAGGAGTCCTTTCAAAATCCTCAGGCATGAATTCAATCTTCTTGATCTGGGCGTAGTTAGGAATCTCTCTGTTGATTTCTGGAAGCTGCGAAGTCAATGTCTTTTCCAGATCCTCACGGTTCATTCCGTCTAGCTCTCCCTGGTGATAGTCTGGATAGACGAGAGCTGTCAGCCCTCCGTTGTCCTCGATGACCAAAGAATCAACAACATAGGCGAAAGAGTTAACCACAGACTCAAGCTCTTCCGGGTAGATGTTCTGACCATTAGGGCCGAGGACCATGCACTTGGAGCGCCCTCTGATGTAGAGGTAGCCATCTTTGTCGATGACACCCATGTCTCCAGTTCGGAGCCAACCGTCCTCGGTAAAGAGATCCTTGGTGGCTTCCTCATTCTTGTAGTAACCGAGGGCAATGTTCGGACCATAGGCCTGAATCTCTCCTTCAATGTTCTCAGGATCAGGAGAGTCGATGCGGATTGACATGTTCAAGGCTGCTTTCCCGCAGGAGTAGAGCCTCTTGTCATCATAGTGTGCGTAGGCAATGATCGGTGCACATTCGGTCATTCCGTAGCCGACAGTGTAGGGGAATGCTATGTCCCAGAAGAATTTCTCGATCTCCTTGTTGAAAGCAGCTCCGCCCATGATCACTTCCACGAAGTTGCCTCCAAAGGCGTTGATCAATTCTCCGCAGATTCTCTTTTGAATCATCTTGTCTATCACTGGCACTTTGAGCAGGGTCTTGATGCCACCTTTTTCCACAATCTTCTGGATCTTGGACTTATAGACTTTTTCAATGATCAGTGGAACAGCAATAATGATGTTCGGTTTGACTTCGGAGAGAGCCTGCATGATGATCTTAGGACTCGGAACTCTTGTCAGGAAGTGTACGTGTGCTCCAATTGTCATCTCGAAGAGGAACTCGAACATCATGCCGTACATGTGGGCAGAAGGAAGCATAGCCACTACATTGGTGTGGCTGTTCAATTCAGGAAGGACATGCTTCGCGAATTGGATGTTGGAACATAATGCTCTGTAAGGGATCATCACACCCTTTGAGAACCCAGAGGTGCCAGAGGTGTAATTGATCATAGCTAACTCGTTGGGCGAATCCTTGTAGTAGCAAATGTCCTCTGGCTCAAAGCTGTTCGGGTGACGTTTGCCGAAATATTCATTCATGTGCTCCCTTGCCTCAGTGATTCGTGGCACTTTGGAGTAGAGAAGCTGGAATGTGTTGATTCGCACGACAGCGAACAGTCCCGGCATCTCATCGGCACTCAGCCCCTCCCAGACTACATCGTCCACGAAGAGTACCTTCGCCTCGGAATGGTTCACAAGGTAATGAATATTCCCAGGTTTGAACTCGTGGAGAATCGGAACCGGCACGGCTCCGTAAGTCATCGCTGCCAGATAGCTCACAGCCCAGTTAACCTGGTTGCGGGCACAGATCGCCACCTTGTCGCCCTTGTGCAGGAAGCATTTCTCGAAAGCAATGTGCAGTTTCTCAATGCGTCTGGCAACATCTCTGTAGCAGAGGCTTACGCCTTGATAGTTTGAAAGGGCCAATTTGTCCCAATTCTTCTTAAAGCTGTCTTCAAGAAGTTTGTTTACTGATTCAAATTTGAAATCGTTCATAATGTTCGTTCCTTTAATTTGCCGGGCCAAGTAATTCTTTTACGCTTACTTGAAGGTTCTTTCCTTCCCATCGTAACAAACCGCTCTGAACCCCTTGTCCGTTAGTTCAACCTTACTGTCTGGACGGATCATCTTGTTGCCTTCACCTTTGACGAGAGGGTCTCCACCGTCAAAAGGGAAGACCATGGTCTGGAATGAAGTTCTGACCACCCAGTATCTTTTACCATTACCTTCCAGAAGTTCCGGAAGGCTTTTTATAGTCTCATCGGCCCTTATCCCTTTCCATGAAGGGACCTGCTTCCCGTGCAGGTCATAGTAGCCTACAGTGTTGTCGTTGTGAAGTAACATCGCAGTGTAGCCCTTTGCTCCCGTGAAATCATACACGGTGGGGCCTGCCGCAATTCCCTTGCCAGTCTCAGCCGGGAACCCGGACACGAAACGTCCAAGCCGGTCTATCAAGTACATCTTTGAGCCTGCTGCAAATAGGTACTGGATCTTTCCGTTGTTGTAGTAGTCAACCTCCTGCACATAACCGCGGATTTTTGACTTGAAAGGAACCCCCCAGACATCCTTGCCGTTCTCGTCCTGAAGGCAGATAGAAAGATGACTGTTCTGGTAGAGTGTGTTGATCTTCCCGGTAGCGCAATTCCTGACTTTAAATGGGCCTTCTGGGATTACAATCGTTGTGTCTCTTGCAGAGGATAGTGCTACCGTGCCCTTGCTGACTAGAACTCGGTCAACACAAAGTTTAAAAGAAAGTTCTCCCCCTTCATCAAGAATGCTCAATGTTGCAGGAACATAGGTCGCGCCTTTCAGGATATTTCTAATTCCCATTGCCATTACCGGACTGAAATTGGCGTTTAGCAGGTTAGGATCTTCACTTAGCGAATGGTACATCCACGCGCGGCAGTTCTTCTCAGGGAGCCTGTCGAGCCCTTCTGATTTCATGCGTTCAGCAAGAGTTTCTTTCAGGAAGGATGTGTCTGAATATTTTGCCAAGCAATCCGCTGCTCCTACAATAATCCATCCACCGACCAAAGAGCAAGTGCTCTCATCATCAGCAATGAATATGTCTCCGAATATGCTGCGTGCAAACCCCTGACATGCCATCGCGCTGACACTTTCTGAACTCTGTTTGTTCCCCGGTCTAAGCATGATAACCTGTCGGTTTTTACTATCCATTTGAAGATTGACCAGTGCGATTTCCTTGATGCCCAGTGACTGGGCCCATTCTTCCGCGTTCTGTCCTCTTTCCTTTTTCTGTTCGCGCAGAGAGGACTCGTACTTGTCGAGACGGCTTCTCGAATCAAGGTAATTCCTGTAGGCTTTGATGTAGGAGTTGATGTTCCCAATAGGAATGTCCAAGATGAAAGTGGCATTACCTGGTACGGCTTCTGCGATTGCTACTTTGGATAAACCGCTGTGAGATAGGATGTTGAGGTAGTATGAAGGTTCGTTGCTGTAAAGCATGGAGCCCTTCATCATGACTTGGCAATCGCTTTTGTCGGAGACGCTGAAAGCTGTCCACTTTGCCAGATCGCGGATGAATCCACCAGCCTTACGATGCTTTTTGGACAGGAACGCCTCCATGATGTTCCCGGAGTAGGCATTGGAGAAGAAGATGACATCGTCATTGGCGGCCACGTCCTTCGATGCGATTTCTATAAAGCCTTGTGCCTCAAGAATGCTATGTCCTTCGTCCTGATGCCTTATCGAGGATTTAAGGACAGTCTCGGAGGATGAGATTAGTACTAGGTCTCCATTGATTCTTGTGTAAAGTCCGGAAGAATCCGCTGTAGTGAGAAGCCTTCTTAGATCAGCACTGCTGTCCGCAATTGCCTTTCTTGCTTCGATGACTAAAAGCGGGGGCATGTCTTTGCTGTAGTGGACAGACATGATTGTAGGAGACTTTTTCAGCCCACCGGCTTCTATTGAAGTGATCTTGTCAAATTTGTTTGAAGCTAGCTCACCGAAGACCGTAAGAGAGTCTCCAAGAATGTCACAAGCCCGGCCAAAGTCCTTGAAGCACATGACGATGGCTGCATCGGAAGGCACTGCCTCTATCAATTTATGCTTGCTCAAATAATGCGAGGCATCATTGACCGTTTCCACATCTTTTTCGTGCGATGAATATAAACTAGCCACGGCCACAGCAATTCCTCCGATAAGAATCGCTGCAACGATGATGAGTATGGTGACAGTCTTTTTGTTCATAAGCCTTATCCGCAAAGATAGCAAATATTATTGTGCGACAAACAAATAAACGATGTTTCCTATCTGTCTTGCAGGAGCTGTTCCGGATGCAGAGAATCTAGAGAGCCGAGCGGCCCTGATTGCGAAGTCTCTCAGGCACTTGTCATCGGAAGACACTTCGTCCTGGACTTTAGCGTTGAGTACTTTTCCAGAAGGATCTACAGTGATGATCACTGTGACATGTCCCGCTCCGAGACATCTGTAAGCAGGAATCGAGAGTTTGCTTGCTTTTCTGCCATTCAGTTCATAGGAGACAACGGATGGCCCCTTGTAGGTGCTCTTCTGTTGCTCTTCTTTTTTCTTCTGGGGTTTGTTCACATTGACGTAGTCCTCGTCCGGCTCGTCAAATTGTGGCCCGTTCTTTAAGTCCTGAGCGAGTTTTTCCGCTTCTTTATAGAGTTCTTCCGCATTCGTGTTCCTGTCGTCTTTAAGAGTGGCTCCACCACGATCAACAGCGACATTTCTCACAGGAACCCCACCGGCTTCGGCTAGCATCCTATCCAATCGTTCGCTAACTTCTTCCTTGAGCGTTCTCTCTGCTTGTTCTTTTTCAACTTTTTCCTGTTTGGAAAAATCAATAACGAAAGTGTCTCCCCTTTTGAGAGCTGACGAGATTTGGCAGACAAGCAACACAATCACGACCACCAGATGGAATATGATCGTGATGTAAAGCCCTGCTTTTTCGTCGCTTCTCATAGCATTGATGAATATTCGGACCCCTTATTGTGGTTCACCCACTTACGCCTATTCAGCGCTTTGTCTCTCTTTTTCCCGTAGTGACTTCTCAATCGTGGCTGAAATTATGTCAATCGCGACCTTGTTGTGTCCCCCCTGAGGGATGATGATGTCTGCGTACCGTTTGCTTGGCTCGATGAACTGAAGGTACATCGGCTTGACAGTCTTGGTGTACCGTTCTATGACGGTCTCGACTGTCTTTCCCCTTTCCAGAATGTCCCTAGCCATGACCCTCATCAAACGGTCATCGTCATCAGCGTCAACGAATATCTTGATGTCCATCTGGTCCCGTAACTCTTTGCAAGTGAACACAAGGATTCCCTCAATGATGATGACCTCAGCAGGCTCCACTGTGACTGTCTCTGTCTTTGATCTGGAGCAAGTGATGTAAGAATATACCGGCTGCTCAATTGCCTTGCCTTCTTTCAATTCCCTGAGCTGTTCGCAGAGAAGCTTGAAGTCGATGGCATCTGGGTGGTCGAAGTTGATTTGCTGTCTTTCTTCCAATGGAAGATGGCTGGAATCCTTGTAGTAGGAATCTTGTGGGATGACAACAACCCTTTCCTTAAGTTTCTCGGTTATCGCATTGACAACCGTCGTTTTTCCGGAGCCTGAACCACCGGCTATTCCTATCACTAGCATATTCGTAGATTTTAGAATTCTGCGTTCTTTGGAGTCCTAGGGAATGGAATTACGTCACGGATGTTGGCCATCCCTGTGACGAAGAGTAGCAATCTCTCGAAGCCTAGGCCGAATCCGCTGTGAGGTACTGTTCCGTACCTACGTGTGTCGATGTACCATTCAAGATTCTTTCGGCTCATCTTGAGCTCATCAATTCTCTGCTCCAGCTTTTCAAGAGATGCTTCTCTTTCTGAACCTCCAATGATTTCTCCAATTTTTGGGAAGAGCACATCCATTCCTCGAACCGTTCTTCCGTCTTCGTTCTGCTTCATGTAGAAAGCCTTGATGTCTTTAGGAAAATCCGTGAGGATCACCGGCTTGCCGAAGTGCTTCTCGACAAGGAAGCGTTCGTGCTCGCTCTGGAAGTCTGTCCCCCAATGAACTGGGTATTCGAACTGCTGGCCGTTCTTTACTGCCTCTTCGAGAATCTCCACAGCTTCTGTGTAGGTTACTTTCTGGAAGGCAATTCCGAGCACGCTCTTTAGCCTTTCGATTAGACCGTCATCGTACTTGTCGTTGAGGAATTTAAGATCGTCTTCACAGTTGTCGAGTGCGTACTGTACAAGGAATTTGACAAACTCCTCGGCTAAGGCCATGTTGTCATTGATGTCGTAGAAGGCCATCTCCGGCTCTATCATCCAAAACTCAGCAAGGTGCCTTGGAGTGTTTGAGTTCTCGGCTCTGAAAGTTGGCCCGAAGGTGTAGATCTCTCCAACGGCTGTTGCACCAAGTTCTCCTTCTAGCTGCCCGCTCACTGTTAGGCTGGTTTTCTTCCCGAAGAAATCTTTGCTGAAATCAACTTTACCGTTCTCTTTCTTGGGAACGTTCTCAAGGTTGAGCGTCGTCACCTGGAACATGTCTCCAGCACCTTCTGCGTCCGACTCGGTGATGAGAGGTGTGTTGAGGTAGACGAATCCTTTGTCGTTGAAGAACTTATGAATAGCAAACGCCATTGCGTGACGAATCCTTAGAACAGCTCCAAAAGTGTTTGTCCTCGGACGTAGGTGGGCTACTGTGCGAAGATATTCAAGAGAAGTGTTTTTCTTTTGGAGAGGGTACCTCACAGGATCACATTCACCTAGAACTTCGATCTCTTTAGCTTGGATTTCAACGGCTTGTCCGCTTCCTACCGACTCTATCAGATTACCTGTCACACTGATGCTAGCGCCCGTGGTGATTCTGGCGATGAGAGCCTCATCGAAACTTGCCATATCGACCACAACTTGAATGTTATTCACTGTTGAGCCATCGTTGAGGGCGATAAACTTGATCTGTTTGTTTCCTCTTTTGGTGCGTACCCAACCTTTGGCAAGGACTTCCTGTCCCGGAGCCGCTTTCAGGAGGGCTTTCACTTTACTCCTCGTTACCATATTTAATGACATTTGATTCAATCTCACAAAGATAGTATAAAATTTACGGTGGTCAAAGACCTTTTTTGAATATTCCGTCTTTCCTGTCGATTCAGCAGGCTCAGTGATTCCGCAAGAAATGACTCATTGACTTAGAACATAAAGAGAGGGACAAGCTATTTGCCTGTCCCTCTCTTTCAATTATTTCAAGAATGTTATTTCTTGTCTTCTGTCTTTCTGGCAGCGTACATGATCTTGAGGGCGGAGCAGCGCCTAAGCTCCTGCTTTACGTCCGTCACGATACCCATTCTTGCTTCTTCGTCTGCCTTGATTGAGACCTGCATCAACTGGCGGTCAGCCTCGCTCATTGCATCGCGTTCGGCAGCGATGAAATCACGGATGTCATTGGTTGTCTTGAAAGAGTCATTAAGCTGGATACGAGCCTCGGTACCGTACTGGCTCTGATACTGAGCGGTAGGGGAACCGATGTAGATGTATGAAGCCAAATCCTTTCTTTCAAGTTTAGCAACCTCTGTTGCCTCTGGAAGTCTGACTCTGACTTTCACCTCCGTAGAACGGAGCTGTGATGTCACCATGAAGAAGAACAGGAACATGAACACGATGTCTGAGCTGGTTCCCAACTCCGGCATTTCTTTTTTACCGCTTCTTTTAAAATTAGGCATTGTTTAGTCCTCCTCTTTATTTTTTGGTGACGTCTTTAGGCTCTGCCTCAGAAATGTTCTGTGGAATTGCTTCCCTGACAATCTTCTGCTGATCCTCTGTCAAGAAGGCGTAGGCCTTCCCGTAGTTCTGTTTGCAGAAGTCATCACGGACTTCGTTGATTGCCTTCACGAGTTCGTTCTGAACTGCGATGTAGGCCCTATAGCTGGTTCCACGGTCATTCTGGAGAGAGATGACTCCTTTGGAAACAGGATATTCACCGTAGCCCTCAATGTTCTTCATCTCCCTTTCAGGAAGATTAGGGTCGTTGCTTGGGTTGGTGATGAACTCCTTGATTTTGTCTTTAAGCTGGCTAACATCCATAAGCTGGTCACCGGCAAACAGTCTGTCGGAAGAGTTGATCTTCACGATGATGATGTTACGCTTGTTGACCTTCGTGTCTTCCGTTTTCTGATTCTGGTCAGGCATAGGAGGGAGACGGCGCTGCAGACCTGACTGCTGGTCCATGGTGGACGTCATCAGGAAGTAGCAGAGCAGAAGGAACGCGATATCGGCTGTCGATTGTGTGTTCAGTCCCGGTGTTTTTCTTGCCATAGCTAGATGTTATTTGTTGTTGATCGCGTCTCTGACTGCACCCACGATGATGGCAACGATAGCTGCACCTCCGAGTACATAAGTCAGAAGAAGCATTGTGTCAGTCAGTTTCAGCCACTGCATGCTTGGCTGTGTCTTGACATTAAGTGCCGGTGCGCCCGATGAGAGCACATAGGCCAGAACAACCAAAACCGCGATTCCGACCACTACACCAGCGGCCTTCAGCAGGTTCTTAGGGTTGTTTCTGCCGGAAATGAATATTGACAGTCCGATCCAGATAACAACGGCTGCAATGAACAGCACGTAGGTGTATCTGAGGAGAAGGTCAATGGCAGAACCTCCGTTCACGAAAGCCAAGATGCCAAAGACTATTCCTAGAAGACCCAATACCCATCCGGTTATTTTGAATACCTTATTCATTATAATCAGATTCTAAAAATTGTTGCTACAAATTATTTCTTCTGGTTCTTAGCAAGAACGTCAACGAGATCGATGGAAGCATTCTCCATGTCAATAGAGAGAGCGTCGATTCTGGAAAGAATATAGTTGTAGAACACCTGGAGAATCATGGCGACGATAAGACCACCGACGGTGGTGATAAGGGCTACCTTCATACCTCCGGCAACGATGTTAGGTGAAATGTCACCAGCGGCCTCAATGGCATCGAAGGCCTGTACCATACCGATAACTGTTCCCAAGAATCCGAGAGAAGGAGCAAGGGCGATGAACAGGGCGATCCAAGAAAGGTTGTTCTCCATAAGGCTCATCTGAACTCCACCAGCTGAGGTGATTCTCTTCTCAACTACATCAATACCTTCATCGTAGTGGTTAAGACCATCGTAGAAGATGCTGGCAACAGGACCCTTGGTGTCACGGCAAACTGCCTTAGCCTTCTCAATACCACCCTGAGCGAGAGCGGCCTCAACGTTCTTGAGGAGCTTCTTGGTGTTTGTCTTTGAGAACGAGAGGTAAAGGATTCTCTCGATAGCGAGAGCAAGACCGATGATGAGGCAGAGGAGAATCATGGACATGAAGCCCGGACCTCCCTGGATGAAGTAGGTCTTGATCTGCTGGTGCATAGGAACGTCCTCTCCGGTACCCTTGAGGAGATCCTC
>CAKUSF010000025.1 GCA_934678915.1 uncultured Bacteroidales bacterium | reverse complement strand
AGATTGGTTTCGATGTTAGCCGTAGCCGGCCTAACATTCGCGTACACCAGCTGTACGGACTACTCTAAGGACATCGATGACAACAAGAGTCAGATCGATGCCCTTGAGTCAACCGTCAAGTCCTTGCAGGATCAGATCAACAAGGGTGCGGTGATTACCAATGTCACTGTTACTGACAGTGGGATCGTGATCACCACAAGTGACGGAAAGACCTATAACATCACAAATGGCAAGGATGGCGCCAAGGGTGACACTGGTGCGACCGGAGCTCAGGGTGAGAAAGGTGACAAAGGTGATACCGGTGCCCAGGGCGAGAAAGGCGACAAGGGAGACAAAGGTGACACTGGCGCCCAAGGAGAGAAAGGTGACAAGGGCGACACTGGTGCCGCAGGAAAAGACGGTGGTTTCTACACCCCAGGTGAGGATGGCTTCTGGTACTTCCACAAGGATTCAACCGACAAGGCTGGTACCAAGACCGAGTACAAGACTCTTCCTGTCGGAACTATCACTGCTGAGTTGAGCAAGGATGGAAAGAAGCTTACTCTTAAGGGCATCCCAGGCTTTGAGGATGGTTTTACTTTTGAGATTAACGCTACCCTTTCCTCTCTCGTTTTCATCCCTCAGGTTTATGTTGGTGGCGTAGAAGGAATGCAGTTCTCTGCTTATTACTACAACTCTCTTAAGGGTGCTAAACTTGATTCAAAAGATGAGGCTTGGGCTACATCTTTCAAGTATGATAAAGATAAGAACCCAGGCTATTTGGCTAAGGGGCTCCCTACTACTGATGATGGCAAGTATAATTACGAAAACATGTACAACACCGAGACAATCGCTGAGTATCATGTAAACTCTAACAATATTGTACTTGACAGCACTTTCACTTACACCTTCATTAAGAAGGATGTTCCTACTAGAACAGCTTCATCAGATGACTTCGAGGTTAAGGCCGAATTTGTCAGCTTTGAGAATGATGTCCTTAAGGTTAAAGTAACGGTTTCCGGCAGAGAGGCTTCTGGAAGTGACATTTCTGTAGTCGCTCTTAAGGCTTCTAACGGTACTGTTTCAGTCGTTTCTGACTACGCAACTCTTTGGAGTGGTGTTTATTATGATTTGAAAATTGCTAAACCGCAGGATCCGACAAAAGCCAAAGAGACGGAGTATCACTACAGACATAACAAAGTTTCTGGTGATGCCACTGCTACCAACAAAGAGAAGGTATGGGATGAAGGAAACCTCAGCCTTGATGCTGCAAAAGCAACTTGCGATCTTACTGTAGCTTACAACGAGTCAATCGATCTCAAAAAATATGTCAAGGTTCACCAATCCATTGGCATCACGACTGCTGCATGCGCTCAGCTGACTGATGATGAAATGAAGGCTCTTGGACTTACTTGGGATTTCGCCCTTGTTAAGAATTTCAAGATTGGTACTCCTGCTACCGATCAGATTCAGTTCGCTAGCCTTGAAGATGGAGTCTTCACTCCAAAGGTTTACGATGTGGATGGTACCGCTGCCATTGGACGTACCCCTATTGTACGTGTAAAACTTTTGCGTGGCGAGGATGTTGTAGCTCTTGCTTACATCAAGGTATTCATCGCTTCTACCGCTGCTAAGGTATTTGAATTGAAACCTACCGTTGATGCAGATGGTAAGGCTAAGTCTGAGTTCACTTTCGTTTGTGACAAGGGTGATGAGTTCTACACTACAGTTGAGGACATGAACAAGGAAATCTACAATGTCCTTGGCTTGAGCAAAGAACAGTTCCATAGCCTTTATAACGACTTTAAAGACAAGCAGGGTACTGATGATCTTGGAAAGGTTGAAAGCTATAACAAGAATAATGGCTCAACTACACAAGCAACTTATGTTCTTAAGTGGACTATTACAGCCAATGAACTTTACACTGCTTACACTGCTGCTCTTGCTGCTAAGAAGACCTTTACGAGCGTAAGTCATGTTGTTAAGTATGTAAGCTCAACGAACAGCAACCTCGCAGTTACCATCAAGCTTACTGCTAATGTTGAAGATCTCTCAAGGTTGCTTGGCTACGACATCACTTCTGCAAGCTACAGCACCAACATGTGGACTTCAGATCTGAGCGCTACATACTATAATGTTCGTACTCCGAATGCTGGTGAGACAACATCTACCAACTGTGTGCTTGATGTTGACATCAATGCTTCCTTCAAGCAGAATGCAAATGGTCAGATTGTTATCCCTGCATACTACAATAAGGGAACAACCTACAACATCGATTACTTCTTCTGCCCTGAAATGGCAAAGAACAGTGCTGGTAAGGATGTAACGACGACCATTGGAGACATCACTGTTCAGTTCAGCATCGATGCTGCCGGTACTACACTTTCTGCTCAGGAGTATGTTAAGAAGAAGCCTGTAGGCAATGTAGAGACTATCGCTACAATCGATAACAACGGTACTACAGCTAAACGTCTGAATGTGTTCACTTACAATAAGGCTAGCGAACTTGCCAAGAGACTTCTCAACACTGAAAAGATGTATGTTCTTCTTGGAGCTCAGTCTTACCTCTGCAACGCTACTGACAAGAAGGTAACCCTTACATTCAATGGAGACAACCACTTCAGAGCTAACGTTGTCCGTCCGGTTTATGTAGCTTCTGAGTGCAGCGATTCATTCGTGGATGGTGTCAACTTCGGAATCAAGGGTTCATTCATTAACGTCAAGAATATCATTAACCCATCAGATTGGCGTGGCCTTAAGTTCAACTCTACGGGTAATGAGTTCTTATGGAACTATTATGGCATTACTAATATTAAGGTTGACACGGAGCATGCTATGACAGACCTTGATTCAACTGATGGCAAGCCAGTAGCTCTCAAACCGTCTATCATCCTTAAGCAACTCAGCGCAACAGCAGTTAAAGTGAACAATAAGACAGTTTACAAACTTGTTGATGAGGATGGTACTACCATTGAGGGTAGTTCAGTACCTGCACTAGGCGAGTACCTGACCTACAGAAACAACGGTGTAGTTGTTCAGGAACCATTCAACATCTACGTCAAGGTTAACGTTACTTACGCTTGGGGTACAATCGCTACCGAGTGGATCAAGATCCCTGTAGCTAAGACTATCGGACAGTAATCATCGTTAATAAATCTCAATAGTTGGAGGGGCGCGGTTCAAACGGGCCCCTCCTTTCATTTAGTACTATGATTAAGAAAGTAATCCTCTTGATTCTTGTGGGATTGTGCACATGCTCCATTTTGAAGGCTCAGGAAGACATGGAAGTGAAGTTTGACGAGATGCTTTTGGACATTGGTACCTTTCCTAAGGACAGCTCACTAAGACATTGCACGTTTAAATTTAAGAACATAAGCCGGGGGAAACTGTATTTCTACAAAGCAAGTCCCGATTGCCCATGTGTCTCGATTGAGTTGCCGAAAAAGCCTATTCCGCCTGGAGGCCGAGGAGAAATCCATGTGACTTACGATGGCCGCAACAAAGAGATTGGGGAAATGAAGCACTGGATTTACTTCAACACCAATGTAGAGCCCAAATCGTTCCGACTTAGGATCTCAGGTGTGATGGTAGAATGAATCCCTTTTAAGCTGGCTTACGCCCGGATGATCTCCACCTCGCCATCGAGGCCGATCTTGATGATCTGGGAGGCCAGGCCGGTGGCACCGGCTTCAAGGCGCGGATCGACTGTGTAGTCAACCGCGCTTTTGATTTCTTCGGAGATGTCAGTGAACTTCTTTGGTGTCGGTTCTCCGGAGATGTTGGCGGAGGTGGAGACGATAGGCCTGCCGAGCTTGTAGGTCAACTGAAGGCAGAAATCCATCATCGGGATGCGGATTCCGACTGTGCCGTCAGCGGCCACGGTGTTGTGTGCAAGGTGGAACCGGTCTGCTTTCCGTGGCTCTCCCTCTGCCGGGGCCGGATATGTTTTCGCTCCGGGGTAAATCAGGGTCATCGGCCTGTCGTTGACCTCGACCAGATCTATGGCCATTGGAGGAATTTCCTTCACAAACAGCGCAATCTGATCCAGACTGTTGGCCAGCAGGACCAGCGACTTGCTGTCAGAACGATGCTTGATTTCGTAAATCTTTGCGACAGCCTCCGGGTTGGTCGCATCGCAGCCAAGTCCCCAGACCGTGTCGGTAGGGTAGAGGATGACTCCACCCTCTTTAAGAACCTTTAACGTCTCGTTAAGAATCTCATCTATAGTCTTCTTTTGCATATTCATAAAATTTTCGTGCTCCAATCACCTTTCAGGCTCAGTGACAGAACAGCGCGCTCACGGTGCCATGAAATGCAGGTAGCAAGCCGTCACCGCTGTCACCGCTGCCGTCTCTGTCCGCAGGCGGCTTGGACCGAGATGAACGGGCACAAAACCATGCTCCACTGCCAATCGCGCCTCTTCCAGAGAAAAATCCCCTTCCGGACCGATCAGAACCCTGAAAGTAGAATCTAAAGGCAGCCCTTCAAGCACATCATTTATGGAACGTCTTGAAGCCTCACCTTCAAAGCAGTAACAAATCATCTTAACAGCAGAATCCTCTGAATGTTTAAGAATATAATCCCGTACAGACACGGGCTCTTCCACAATCGGCAACTTCGCCTTCAGACTCTGCTTCATCGCTGAAAGCGCAATTTTGCGCGATCTTTCAACCTTTAGCACTTTCCGCTCGGAACGTTCCCCGATCACCGGAGAGATCACATCCACGCCAAGTTCCGTAGCCTTCTCCACGAACCACTCGAAACGCTCGTTGTTCTTCGTCGGACACACCGCCATATTCAATGAATATGAATGCCCTCCCCATCCGGGAACGGTTTCCAGAACCTCTGCCGCTGCCTGTTTGGGCGAATCGTCCGTCAGGCGGCATCGGTACATATTCCCGTCACCGTCCACAACTGTGACTTCGTCTCCAACCCTATGGCGAAGCACCTTGACACAGTGTGTGCTCTCGTCAGCGTCCAGAAGAGCGGAAATCCCGTCAATCTCGTAGGTGTAAAAAATCTCCATACTGCAAAGATACAACATTGGATAATAAAGAGTAACTTTGCAACTATGAAAAAACGTTATGAATCGCTGGATGTCCTTAGAGGACTCACAGTCGCGTTCATGTGCATAGTGAACAATCCTGGCTCATGGGCGCACATATTCCCTCCGCTAAGGCATGCGGGTTGGGTTGGCTGCACACCGACAGACTTGGTTTACCCATTCTTCGTGTTCTGCATGGGTTGTGCTATGGCATTTTCTTTCTCCAAGTACGAAAAGGCCACTACCAAAGCCTACTTGAAAGTCCTTAAGAGGGGAGCCTTGATCTTCCTCGTTGGCTTTGCTTTGAACCTCTACCCGTTCTTCCCGACATCACTTCATGACGAGACTTGGACTTTCGGCCAGAACTATCTTTACTGGTTCCAACATAAAAGAATATTCGGAGTCCTCCAAAGAATAGGCATGGCCTACGCAATAGCCGGCTGTCTTGCCTTGTGGCTAAAGAAGCCTGGCAAAATCATGGCAGCGATTGCAGTTCTTTGTGTGACTTACACTGGAATATTACTAGCCTTCGGCAGGGAGCCGGGTGCCTTTACCCTTGAGGGGAACGTCTCCGTGAGGATTGACACATGGCTTGTCGGAGGGAATCACTGCTATCATGGCTACGATGGCACTAACTTTGACCCAGAAGGACTTCTTGGTTCCATGACTTCGGCCTGCTCGTGCCTCTTGGGCTATCTTATTGGTTCCATGATTCTTGGCTCGCAGAAGAAGATGTCAGCACTTGGCGCATCGGAAGCGACTGGTTTGTCAGCTGAGGCTGCCAACTGCTCTCCGGACAACAGGTCACTGAGCTTGTCGAAGTGCCAGCAAGCCGCTAACTATTCCCAGGACAGAGTTGTCAACAGAACTTTTGTCTATGGATGCATGTCCTTGATTCTTGGTGTGGTTCTGAGCATTTGGGTCCCGATTAACAAGCCACTTTGGTCAATCTCTTACGTTTTCTACGCAGGAGGTTGGGCTATGCTTGCCCTTGCGTTCCTAGCCTATCTGATAGACATCAAAGGCTACAGCAAGCCATTTGAGCCGTTCAAGGCCATGGGCATGAACGCCTTGATGGCATTTGTCTTCGCTGGTGTGATAGCGAAGAGCTACCGTTTCTTCGGATTCGCCCCAGCGCGTTACTTCGGAGCCAACGAGTACATGTCCCTTCTGTGGGCTTTGATCTTCGTCTGGGTCATCTTCTGCATCCTTTGGGTGCTTTACAAGAAGAAGATTGTTATTAAACTGTAAGTAAAATGTACATCGGGCTGATTTCCGACACGCATGGCGTGTTTCCCGAAGATGTGCGGAATTTCCTATCTCCTGTGGACCAAATCTGGCACGCAGGAGATTTCGGTACTCTTCAATGTGCTCAAGAGATTGCAGCATTCAAACCCCTCATCGGGGTTCATGGCAACTGTGACGGCCTGGATGTCAGACAGGATTACCCTTCTTTTCAACAGTTTGACTGTGAGGGTATAAGGGTTCTTATGACGCACATAGGCCTTAGTCGCGGAAGCTATTGGGCATTCAATCCCCACCGTCCGAGCTATGATTTGCGGGCTAAGGCACTGATTGACTCTTATCATCCCGACATCTTCGTCTGTGGCCACACCCACATCCCTCAAGTGTTCAACGACAAGCAGAACCGGTTCTTGTTCATGAACCCAGGTGCATGCGGCTTCCAAGGGCCTGCCGATGTGCCTCGAATGGCCCTTCGCTTTCGGATTGTAAGCGGGAAAATCTTAGGATTGGAGAAATGTGAGTTCCAAAGGTGACCGAAAGATGAAAAAAATTGAAAAAAAGTATTGTAATTTTCGGAAAACTATGTACTTTTGCCCCTTGAAAGTGAAGTAAAAGTTACTTTTAGTTTTAATTATAATTATTATGAAGAAGGTATTTATGTCTGTTGCAGTTGTAGCTCTTATGGTAGCTGCTTCTGCTTGCGGTAACAACGCAAAGAAAGCCGAGGCTGTTGAGACTGAGGCTGCTGCTGTTGAGGAGACTACCACTTGCTGTGGTGATTCAACTAAAGCTTGCTGTGACTCAACTAAAGCTTGCTGCGATTCAGCAAAGGCTGAGTAATTTCGGCAAAACCCGTCAGGGTGGCTTTTTGCGGTGTCCGGGCCTATAGTCCCAGATGCTGCATTTTTTTTGTCTTCCTCCGTCCGATTGATTATCTTTGATAAATTCGCTCGTCACCATCGCGGTCGCTGAGCCTGCCGCGGTCACTGAGCTTGCCGAGGTGCCGCCTCGCCAACCAAATGACGACATAAGAACATAGCAAACATGAAAGAAAAAACAGTCTGGTTCTGTTCAAATTGCGGCAACGAGTATCCAAAATGGATGGGACGTTGCCCGGCTTGTGGTGAATGGAACACAATGGTCGAACAAAAAGTAGTAACAGGCTCTCAGCGTAAGTCTGCTATGAATGAATCTGTTCCCGGTGCCAGCCGCAAACCGCAAAGGCTTACGGAGATTGATTCCAGCTCTGAAGCACGACTTTCCCTCGGCAGCGAGGAAGTTGACAGAATCTTAGGAGGAGGCATTGTTGAAGGTTCTTTGGTCTTGATAGGAGGCGAGCCAGGAATAGGCAAGTCAACCCTTTCTCTCCAGATTCCGCTGGGATGCCCTTCTCTCAAGACGCTATATGTCACCGGAGAGGAAAGTCTTCGCCAGGTGAAAATGCGCGCTGATCGTCTAGGCGGAGACGCCTCCAATTGCCAGATTTACAGCGAGACTTTGATCGAAAATGTTGTAGTTCAGGCCCGTGAGATCGAGCCGGATCTTATGGTCGTGGATTCTGTTCAGACAATGTTCACCCAGACAGTTGATTCGACCCCCGGCTCTGTCACCCAGATCAAGGAAGTTGCAGCCATCCTCCTAAGATTCGCCAAGGAGACCGGCATCCCTGTCATCCTAATCGGTCACATTACCAAAGAGGGCTACATCGCAGGACCTAAGATTCTGGAACACATAGTAGATGTGGTCCTTCAGTTCGAGGGTGACAACAGAGGCTCGTACAGAATCCTTCGAAGCATTAAAAACCGATTCGGATCGACATCGGAACTGGCTGTCTTCGAAATGACCGGCAAGGGCCTAAGGGAAGTCTCCAATCCATCGGAGTTGCTGATTCCGATGCACGAAGCGGGCCTAAGCGGCACGGCCATAAGCGCGATGTTGGACGGCACAAGGCCGTTCTTGTTTGAAGTTCAGGCCCTTGTCAGCTCGGCAGCCTACGGAACAGCGCAACGATCCGCAACGGGATTCGATGTTCGGAGATTGAATATGCTGTTGGCCGTTCTGGAGCGCAGGGCTGGATTCAAACTCGCTCAAAAAGATGTCTTCTTGAATATGGCAGGAGGCCTCAAAGTGAGTGATCCTGCATGTGACCTGGCGGTGATCTCGGCTGTCCTGTCATCCAATTTTGATTTCGCCATCCCGGCAGACTACTGTTTTTCAGGAGAAGTCGGCTTAAGCGGTGAGATCCGTCCTGTCTCCCAAATTGACCGTCGTGCAAGCGAGGCTGCCCGTTTAGGCTTCAAGAAGATATTCATCTCTTCTTTCGCTTCTTTGGATTTCACTCCGAAAGGCATTGAAGTCGTCAAGGTGGCCGATGTCCCTGCCCTCGTCCGCTCTTTGTTTAAAAATTGAAAAATAATTTGTATATTCGCCAAGTTTTAAGACTAAACAAATCAAGATATGAATCTTAGAGACATCAAGAAGGACATTGAATATGTCATCGGAGCTTTCATCGATGATTGCTCCCTCTTCAGCGCACTTAACCAGAAAGCTGACGATGAAGCTTTGGGCGGACTCTTCGACGAGGCTGTTAAGCTTTACAACGATCTTAGAGACAAGGTGAACGCCAAGGCTGAAGGCAGAAAAGCCGCTTACTATGCAGGCATCCGCAAGGAACTCCTAGAAAAGACAGACGCTCTTTATCAAAAGCTTAGTGAGCTCATCAAATCAACCGCGAAGTAAGCCGACTCTTTTTTCTGAAAAATAATTTGGGGAAGACCACTTGGCCTTCCCCTTTTTTATAAACCCCTTGCAGTGCTTCGCACTACGTGCGCGTTTCATTTCGTCTTGTGACTTTTGAGGCGCAGATCGTTGAGAGGATTATTTCCCGGCCAAATGCTTCTCCCAAGCCCAGGCCGAAGCCAAAGTGTCTTCGATAGAGCGTTCGGCTTTCCAACCTAACTCGTTGTTGGCGAGGGTAGGATCAGCCCAGATGGCAGTGACATCTCCAGCGCGACGTGGAGCAAACTTGTAGTTCAGTTTTATTCCATTGGCCTTCTCGAAAGCGGTGATCAACTCCATGACGGAGAGAGGCTTGCCTGTACCGATGTTGAAGATTTCATATTCCTTCTTCATCTTTCCTTCAAGCATCCTGCGAACCGCAAACACATGCGCCTTGGCCAAATCCACGATGTCGATGAAGTCCCTCTGGCATGTCCCGTCAGGGGTAGGGTAGTCGTTGCCGAAGACGGAGAGGCACTCGCGCTTGCCGATGGCGGTCTGTGTGATGTAAGGCACGAGGTTGTTAGGCACACCGCGCGGAAGCTCTCCGATGAGGGCGGAAGGATGTGCCCCGATTGGGTTGAAGTACCTAAGCGCGATGCCTTTGACATTTGAATATGCCTTCACGGAATCCCGTAGGATGTCCTCGCACATCTGCTTGGTGTTGCCGTAAGGAGAAGTGGCCGGCTGCCGAGGAGACTCCTCTGTTACCGGAAGTTTTTCCGGCTCCCCATAAACAGTGGCCGAGGATGAGAAAAGAATATTCTCGCATCCATGCTTCCTTGCTGTCTCGATGACGTTAATGAACGATTCCAGATTGTTCCGGTAGTACTTTAGAGGCTCGCTTACAGACTCTCCGACAGCTTTGAATCCCGCAAAATGGATGACTGCGTCAATCTTGTTGGCCGTGAACAACAACTCTGTCGCCACAGGGTCGCAGAAGTCCATCTTCACGAAAGGAATGTCCTCTCTACCAGTGATTTTCTTTACTCCTTCATAGCACGTCTCATCGCAGTTGGACATGTTGTCAGCCACAATCACATCGTAGCCGGCCTCGATGAGCTCCACCGTGACATGGCTTCCGATAAATCCGGCACCGCCGGACACAAGAACACATTTTTTCATATTCAATAACAGTTTGATTCAAACAATTCCCCACAAAAGGGTTCAGTTGGCAAATTTAAATATAAAAACACTATTTTTGTACTTATGAGATTCAGAATATTCATACATGCCTTTGTTGGTGCTTTGACGTTGTCAAGCACAACCTTCGCACAGTCACCCGCTTTAAAGACTGCTCTAAAGTCCAAGGCCCAACGCTACGTAGAATCCGTTTCCCGAAGCGAAGCCCTGAAATCCTCCGTTTTCGGAGTCCTAGCCATAACCGAAGGCGGAGACACCTTAGCCAATTGGAACAGTGACCAAAGGATGGTCCCGGCCTCCACGATGAAACTAATCACCACCGGCATGGCAGTCCATCGTCTTGGCCCTGATTTTAAGTACGTTACCAGCTTGGGCTATAGCGGCTCCATCAAAGAAGGGATTCTTGAGGGAGACCTCTACATCATTGGAGGCGGAGATCCGACCATAGCCTCAAAGGATTCGATAGCCACCCCGCAGACCGAACTGTTCCGTCAGTGGAAATCCTTCCTTGACAAAGCCGGAATCCAAATGATAAAAGGCCGCGTGATAGGCGACGGACGTTATTTTGACGGCCCGATGGAGCATGACACATGGAGCTACCAGGACATCGGCACTGCTTATGGAGCCGGCCTCAACGGCCTGAGCTTCTACGAGAATGCCCAAGATTTCCGCGTGAGCGCTGGTCCATCCGTTGGCTCGCCTGTCAATGTCTCCGTGGCCTTTCCAGTCACACCATGGATGAAGTATGAATATCCTTGCAAAACAGCTCCCGCAGGCACCGGAGACCAACTCTACCTATTCAACACCGACTTCACACCTCGTGCAGAAGTCCGAGGCTCATTTGCTATTGACCGGAAGCCAAGAACAGAGGAATTTAGCAACAGATTCGGAGCTTACACCTGCGCCCACTATTTCTGTGACTATCTTCAGCCCATGGGCATAACTGTTACCGGAGGACCTGCCGATGTGCGTCACGGACGCATCCGCACTGATTTGTTTTCAACTGAATATGGCCCTTTTGCCTCAAGGGTAGATGACTTGAGCATTCTAGGCCGGACATATTCCCCGACATTAAAGAGCATCGCGCGTGAGACTAACCTAAAGAGCGACAACTTCTATGCTGAGACCCTTTTTCGCACATTGGGACGCCGACTGCATCATTCCGCGTCCTACGATTCTTCCTATGTCGCTGTGAGTGAGGTGATGAAGAGTCTTGGTGTCAGTGCTGACGATGTTCGCATCGTGGATGGAAGTGGTCTTGCGCGTCACAACTATGTCTCTCCTTCGTTTTTTGTCCACTTCTTGTCTGCAATGATGGACAGCCCTTCTTTCGGAGACTATGTCCAGACAATCGGCCAGCCTGGAGGCCGTCATTATGAGTCACGGCTCCGTGACGCCTCTCCTTCCGTGAAGGCCCGTGTGCATCTCAAGAGTGGATCCATGAACGGAGTCCGTTGCTTCAGCGGCTACATAGAGCCATCCTCCGGCTCCAAGTCCGAAACCATCGTTTTCTCCGTGATGACTAACAATTCCTTGGTCTCTGCCTCTCGAATCGACCCGATTATCGACCGGATTATTATGCTATTAGCTACTGAAAACTAGTCCTGCGGAAAGTAGAACGGACTGCGGGCGATGGAGACGATTCCAGACCCGGCCTCGTCAATGTGCCCGACAACCCTGCGTGCCCTAATCGGCTTGCGGTTGTAGAAATCCGGAGCGGAGGAATCCAACGAATTGATGTGCACAACCTGCGCGGAGTGGATGAACTTTCCCTCACCGATGTAGATTCCCACATGCGTGACCCTCTCCTTCGTGCTGTCCGTCGCAGCCTTGCCCCAGAACAGAAGATCACCCGGAAGGAGTTCACTCCAATCGACATCCCCGTTGCTATTGAATATCCCCACGTCCTCTCCAACCTTGGCCTGCTGTGAAGCGTTGCGCGGAAGAAGAACCCCGTTTGCAAAATAGACGCTGCGGGAGAAACCGCTACAGTCCACGTTCTTTATCGAAGTGCCGCCCCACATGTACGGGACTCCCAGAAATCTGTAGCCTGTGGTTAGAATATCCTTGCGGAAGTCATTGTCTGACAATGATTTGGCTTTCTTGTCCTTCGCCCATTTCGAGAACACCACCACATCCTGAGCCCGAACGTAACCGGTTTTGCCGGACGGCAGCACGACCCCAACAAACCGCTTCTTGGCAACGGCCTGTCCTTTGGCTCCAAGCATGACCCTCACAATGTCTCCCAACACAAAATCACTCACAATCTTTGAATCGGTCGAAGGCTCTTCGTAGATGTTGGTGACAGAGGCCGTGCAGATGTACTTAGGTGCTGCAAGATAGCTCCCAAGCTCCTTCTCTCCCACCGGCACCAATCCGCTTTCGTTGACCCATGCCGTGTAAGGCTCTGGGCTCTTGATCTTTACCCAATAGCCAGTCTTGTCCAAAACCTCGACAACTGTTCCCATAAGGGATTGATCTCCGAGCTCAGCCGCATAATCCGGAGCCTCACGCATAAAGTTCGCGGAAAACTCAACCACCGCCCACTTTTTCTCGCTCTCTTGAGCCGATGCTAAGCAATTGAACGACAATGCAACCGCAACCGCGGATGACAGAAATTTTAGGAATATGTTCATGTCTCTCTATGTTTTTTGCGTAAAAATATCCACAATTCATTAGTTTTGCAAGTATTATGTTTGACTTTTCCGAAGGTAAGAGGTATAACTCCTTTGTCGGCTACTATCGTCACAAGTATGGCGAGCGGCTTCAGAAACTGGTTCTTGATGCGGGATTCTCGTGTCCGAACCGTGACGGTACCGTGGGCAGAGGCGGGTGCACCTATTGTGACAACGCTGCATTTCATCCAGGCTACAGCACAGCGGGCAAACCGCTGCTAGTCCAAATAGATGAGGGAATAGAATTTCAAAAGGTTCGCTACCCAAGGGCAAGGCACTACCTTGCCTATTTTCAAGCATATTCAAACACCTATGCCCCGTTGGAGCGTCTTCGGGAACTCTATGAGGAAGTTTTAAGCCACCCGGAGGTGGTAGGCATCGTGATTGGTACGCGTCCGGATTGCGTTGATGAGGAGAAATTGGACTACCTCGCGGGTCTCGCCTCTGGCCGGATTCTTTCAGATTGGCATCGTGTACTAGAATTGTCGAAAAGTCAAGTGTTTTCAAGACAGTCCCTAACAGCTCCCATAGTAGTTGTCGAGTACGGCATCGAGTCCTGCTACGACAAGACCCTGAAGAGAATCAACCGAGGCCACGACTTCGAATGCGCCCGAAAGGCCGTGGAAATGACAGCCTCCAGAGGACTAGACACAGGTGCTCACTTCATTCTAGGCCTTCCCGGAGAGACAAAGGAGATGCTCCTAGACCAATGCGCCCAGATCTCATCACTCCCATTGCGCTCCGTCAAGTTCCATCAACTTCAAATTGTCAAAGGCACAGCGATGGAAAAGGAATATTCCTCTGACCCCACAGCCTTTTTCCGTCCCGGACTCGATGAGTACCTGGACTTTGTCATCGACATACTGGAACGCCTTCGCCCCAATCTTTACATTGAAAGAGTTGCCGGAGAAGTCCCACCGCGCTTCGTAAACGACACCCCATGGGGGCTCGTGCGCAATTTTGAGATTCTCCGCCTCTTGGACAAGCGTCTTGAGGAACGGAACACCTGGCAGGGACGATTATATTCCCCGTCAACACCACGGATTATTGTGTGAAAATTCTTATATTTGTCAAATTTATTTGATTACACTAATAATGGCGAAGTTTGTAAACCGAGAGATTTCCGAAGGACTTACCTTCGATGACGTTTTGCTGGTTCCGGCACATTCCGATGTACTTCCTCGTGACGTGGATGTCACAACAAATTTCACGACCGACATCAAACTCCACACTCCGATTGTGTCTGCTGCAATGGACACAGTGACGGAAGCTGATCTTGCCATCGCGATGGCAAGGGCCGGAGGTATCGGTGTGATCCACAAGAACATGACCATCGAGAAACAGTGCGAGCAGGTGCGCCATGTCAAAAGAGCTGAGAATGGGATGATTTATGATCCGGTGACGATCAGTCCCGATGCGACTGTGGGCAATGCCCTAGCAATGATGAAGAAGCATCACATCGGTGGCATTCCAGTGGTTGATGCCAACGGTTTTCTTATCGGAATCGTCACAAACCGTGACCTTCGTTTTCAGGAGAACATGCAACAGCCTGTGGCCCAGGTGATGACAAAGGAGAATCTTGTGACAGCGCCTAAGGGCATAACCTTGTCTGACGCTACAAAAATCCTCCAGCACAGCAAGGTTGAGAAACTTCCCGTTGTTGACAATGATGGCAAACTTGTGGGGCTTATCACCTACAAGGACCTCATGAAGATTAAAGACAATCCGATTGCGTCCAAGGACAGCAAGGGCCGTTTGCTCGTAGCTGCTGCTGCCGGAATAAAGGCCGACACTTTGGACCGGATAGGCATGCTGATCGATGCCGGAGCGGATGCCGTGGTTCTTGACACAGCCCATGGCCACTCCGAAGGCGTTCTCCAGATGATCAAAAAAGCTTGTGATGCTTACAAGGATTTCCAGATAGTGGCTGGTAATGTTGCCACAGCAGCCGGAGCAAAGGCGTTGGCCGATGCTGGGGTGAAAGCTGTCAAAGTGGGTATAGGCCCAGGCTCGATTTGCACAACGAGAATCATCGCTGGAATCGGTGTCCCTCAGCTTACTGCTGTGATGGAAGCCTCTTATGCTCTTCAAGGAACAGGAGTTC
This sequence comes from uncultured Bacteroidales bacterium, assembly GCA_934678915.1. GTDB lineage: Bacteria > Bacteroidota > Bacteroidia > Bacteroidales > UBA932 > Cryptobacteroides. Next base: position 6,215 of record CAKUSF010000025.1, on the reverse strand, counting down.
CGGTGATAGCTGATGGCGGTATAAGATATTCGGGAGACATCGTCAAGGCACTTGCCGCAGGAGCCTCCACAATCATGGCCGGCTCTCTGCTCGCTGGAACAGAAGAGTCTCCGGGCGAGACTATCATCATGAATGGCCGCCGTTTCAAGTCTTACCGTGGCATGGGCTCCCTCGAAGCCATGGAACAAGGTTCCAAGGACAGGTACTTCCAGGACATGGAAGCTGACATCAAGAAATTGGTTCCGGAAGGAATTGTCGCTCAAGTCCCTTACAAAGGTACCGTCTCAGAAGTGGTTTACCAGTTGGTAGGTGGACTAAGGGCTGGAATGGGCTACTGTGGAGCACCTAACATCGAGGCTCTTCGTGACGCTCAGTTTGTCCGCATCACCAATGCCGGCTTCCTTGAGAGCCATCCGCACGATGTCACTATCACAAAGGAAGCTCCAAACTATTCCCGTTAGTTAGTGATGATTAATCGGCTTGCCATATTCCTTTTGACAGCGGTTCTGGCCGTTTCCCCTTCTTGCAAGGCCATCTCTTCTCTGATTCATGACGGAGAGGTGGTCGCCAAATTAGGGGATCACAAGCTTTACCGCTCTGAATTGGAAGACGTGATCCCTAAGGGAACCTCTCCGGAAGACAGCGTGAATCTGGCTAAGATTTACATTAACTCTTGGGCCAAAGACAAAGCTTTCGTGGACATCGCCCAACAGCAGCTTTCCAAAGAGGAAAAGGATGTGTCAAAGGAACTGGAAGCCTATCGTCAGTCTCTCTTGCGCTACCGCTATGAACAGCACTACATCAACGAAAGGCTCGACACAACCGTCTCGTCCAAGCAGATCGAAGATTACTACGGCTCCCATAGTGAGTCCTTCAAACTAGAAAGGCCAATCATGAAAGCCCGTTTCTTGAACATCTCAAAGGATTCACCGAATCTTGCCAAAATCAAGAAACTTATGTCCTCGGATGATGTCGCGGACGTGATCGCTGCCGACAGCGTGGCTTTTAACTCGGCACTTCGCTACCGGGATTTCTCCAGTGAATGGATCGATGCGGTGAAGCTTGCAGCCGAGTTCGGGGTCGATTATGTTCAGATGCTGTCTGCCCGTGAAGGCCAATTCATTCAGATGCCTGATGGAGAGGACAAAGTTTCCGTTGCTTACATAGTCGATAGTCGGAAGGCTGGGGAGATCGCTCCTGTTGAGTACTGTTCTGACAGGATTAAAGACATCATCATCAGCGGAAGAAAACACGAACTCCTTGCAGGTTTGGAACGAGACTTGATGGAAGACGCCAGACTTAAGGAGAATTTTGTAATATATTCGAAATGATAAAGAAATTAGCAATCACCATCTTAGCCCTCGCAGCGACCTGTGCGACGGCCTCAGCGCAAAAATACAAATACGTTGACAAGACCATTGCAGTTGTCGGCAATGAGGCGGTCATGATTTCTGACATTGAAGGAGCCGTCAAGGACCGTAACGCTCAGGGCATGTCTTCGGACCGGAATGTCCGTTGTGAGGTCTTGGAGTCAATTTTGGAGTCAAAACTGTTCCTTATGCAGGCCAGAATCGATTCCCTCACCGTCAATCAAGACATGGTTGAGGGTAGCCTTTCCCAACAGGCTGACAGGATGCTGACCTACCTCGGAGGCGAAGACAAGGTTGAGGAATATTTTGGGAAGCCACTCTACCGCCTTCGTCAGGAGTGGCGCAAGCAGTACGAGGAGATGAGCCTTACCCAACAGGCTCAGCAGGAAATCATGAAGGAAATTCCTGAAATGACACCTTATGATGTCAAGGAATATCTTGACACGGTCGATGTCAAGAATCTTCCGATTGTCCCGATCAAGTACAGACTTAGCCAGATCTGTCTTTACCCTGACCGCGAGGCCGCCAACTTGGCTGTACGCGAGAAGCTGCTGGACCTCCGCGAAAGGATCATCAATGGAGAGAAGTTCTCTACCCTTGCTCGAATATATTCAGAGGACCCAGGTAGTGCCCGTAAAGGTGGTGAGCTTGGAATGGCTTCAAAATCAATCTTCTGGCCAGTGTTCTCGGATGCGGCCATGGCTTTGAAGCCGGGCGTGATTTCTCAGATTGTCGAGACTCCTGACGGATTCCACATCATAGAGGTCATAGAGAAGAAGGGCGACATGTTCAATGCACGCCACATTCTGATGAAGCCTAAATACACCGATGAGGACAGGGAAAAGGCTTTCAAGACCCTTGATAGTCTCCGTACCGAGATCAACAACAATGCTGTGACTTTCCAGATGGCTGCGAGTTTCTATTCTCAGGATCCTGCCACCAAGACTAATGGTGGCCAGATGTCCGATCCGAACACAGGCTCTGCCTATTTCGAGATTGACCAGCTCAAGCCAGAAGACTACATGGCAATCAAGGACTTGAAAGAGGGCGAGATTTCCGAGCCTGTAGAATCCACTGACAACGAAGGTCGTCAGGACCAGATCAAGGATTATATCGTGGGAAAGACCATCTACAAGATTATCCGTGTCGATAAGATAATCCCTGCGCACACAGCCTCGTTCGAGGAGGATTTCAGCCAGCTCCAGGAGCAGGTGCGTCAAGACAAGCAGATGAAGGCTATTGATGATTTCCTCTCCAAAAAGATCAAAGAGACGCACATTGTCATCGACCCGATGTTCAAGGATTGTGAGTTCCACCGCCAGATTTGGACTACAAAGTTCTCTGAAAACTGATGCTTGCAAGACGTCTGGCATATTCATTACTCTTTTTGCTGATTTCTCTCGGCCTTTCCGCTCAGGAAGCCACTGAGCAGAAAGACAGTTTGGTTCGTCTGCTTGGCTGCGATGAGTTGCAGCAAGTTGAAGAGTATGGCCTCCGTTACAGGAAAGCTCTTGGTCATGCCCGCTTTGAGCACAATTCCACCCTTTTGATTTGTGACACCGCTCTGTGGAATGTCAACATGAATGTGATCAATGCGTTCGGCAACGTGCAGATCATCCAGAACAACACGGTACTCAGCAGTGAGAGTCTGGACTACCTGATTGACATGAATCTGGCTCGGTTTAGAGGCGACTTGGTCCAACTGAAAGACAAGGATGGCAACACGTTGAGGACGAAGGATTTGGACTATAACACCAAGGACAGTATCGCGGTCTTCCGTGGAGGAGGAGCCTTGCGCGACAAGGACGGTCAGATCATCGAGAGCCAGGACGGTCACTATTATTCCAAACTCAGCACATTCTGTTTTTCGAACAATGTCAACATGTACACCGACTCCATTTTCGTCAAGACTGACGATTTGGACTACAACACTAGCACTAACATCGCGACATTCGGAACAGGAACCAATGCATGGAAGGACAACAACATGCTCTCTTCCATGGCTGGAGTCTATGACCGCAATCAGGAGAAATTTACATTCACAAAGAACGTCCACCTTCTGACGGAAAATCAAGAAGCATGGGCGGACACCCTTGTCTATTACCGTGTCCCGAACAATGTTGAGATGTTCGGCAACGTGGAGCTTTTGGACACCACCCGTAATGTGGCCGCTGTGGCAGGCTACATGCAGTACATTGACTCGTTGTCCTTCATAAAGATGAGCCGTGAACCTGCCGTGATTGCTATAAGTGAGCAAGGCGAAAAACGCGACACTGCCTACATCGGGGCTGACACACTCATCCTTCGAAGCATTCCAAAATGTGACATTCCTTCTTTTGAAATAGAATCATCGGAGGCTCGGCTGAAAGAAATCAATGTCGATCCTATCACCGAGTACCGTCGTAAGGCAGCCGAGGCCGCCAAGGCCGCAGCAGAGGAAGCCCGTAAGAAACTTGGAGAGGAAGATCCTAACGTAGCTGGCAAAGCGAAGAAAGGCCGCCAAGGCCTTCCGGCTCCATGGGATGATGTCCTTGAATATGAACCCCCGCTCTGGTCGTTTTCTGCCATAGACACCACCCGGAAGCAGAAACTCTCAAACGTTCCTGACACGACCAAAGCGCACAATCCGGTCACTGAGCCTGTCGAAGTGACCGTCCCACAAGACTCATTGGCCGCTCCGACAGATTCTTTGGCGATGCCGACCGACTCTTTGGCCGCTGCTGATTCCCTTGCGATGGCCCCTAAAGATTCCACCAAGATCAGTTTTATCTATGGCATCCGCAATGTCAAAGTATTTAGGAATGACATGCAGGTCACATGTGATTCCTTGGCTTACAATGATTTGGATTCTTTGATTAGACTGTACAAGACTCCGATAGTCTGGAATCAGATTAAGCACCAGTACACCGCAGACAGTATCACAGTCATCGTGAAGAATCAGTCCATCGAAAAAGCTAGCCTGATGTCCAATGCCTTTATCATAGTCCAGGAGGATTCTTTGTGCTATGACCAGATCCGAGGTACTGAGATGATGGCCTACTTTGACAGCACTGGAACCTTGAGGCGCTTCGATTCAATGGGAGGAGCTTCAGGGGTGTTCTTCATTGAGGAAAACGGAACGCTCGCGACTGTCAATAAATTCGAGGCGAAGATGCTGACAGCTGCGCTAAAAGACGGGAATATCCAAGATCTAAACTACTTTGATGCCGTCAAGAGCGATGCCTATCCCGTTGTCCAGATGAAGAAAGACGAAAGGATTCTCAAAGGCTTTGACTGGAAGCCTGACAAGCGTCCAAAGTCTCCGGATGACATCACTTCTTATAAGCCAAGAAGCTCTGAACGAAAGACTTATGAGGGTGTACCAAGAGCTGAGTTTGTCCAGACCGACATCTATTTTCCTGGCTACATTTATAGTGTGCACAAGATGTTGGCACGTCAGGATTCCCTGAAACGTGTGCGTAGAGCTGAGCAAAAACGTCTTGAAGCCGAACGCAAGGCTCAGGAGACGAGAGTTGCTGACAGCCTTAGGCTTGCCTCCGCTGCTGACAGTCTGGCCTTAAAGGACAGCCTTGCCCGTGCAGATAGCCTTATTGTCAGGGATAGCCTTGCCCAGAGGGACAGTCTCGCCACGCGCGACAGTTTGAAGACAACGTCCGATTCCTTAGCTGTGTCTGCTGCTGATTCATTGTCTAAGAAACCTGTTGATCTCAAAAAGGCTGAGCGCGACAAAAAGCGTCGAGAGCGTGCTGAAGCCAAAGAGGCTCGATGGGCGGAACTCGATGCTCGCGATGCTGCTAAAGCCAAGGCAAAGGAAGAAAAGGCTTTGGCGAAAAAACGTAAGAAGACGCTGAAAACGTTGAGGGCGATGGAGAAACGCCGACAAAAAGAAGAAAGGATTATAGAGCAGTATAAGGCTCGCTTCGAGAAGCAGAAAGCTCGAAGATCCCAACGAAAATAAAGCCTAACCGCTCTCGGTCGCTGAGCTTGTCGAAGCGCTCCCACACAAAAATAAGGACTGACCATGGCGGTCAGTCCTTTTTCCTTTATTGTAAGAGTCTCTTTTTAGAGAAGTTTCTTCTTGAGCGCGTCAATCATGTCTACAGTCATCGTCTCCAAATCGTAAGACGGAGTCCATCCCCACTCCTCGCGAGCGCACGAATCATCCATCTTGTCCGGCCAAGAGTCTGCAATTGCCTGACGGACAGGATCAACCTCATAGCGCATCTTGAATCCAGGAATATGCTCCTCAATCTTCTTGCGAAGAATCTCTGGATCGAAACTCATTGATGCGATGTTGAACGAATTGCGATGCTTCAATTTAGAAGGATCAGCATTCATGATGTCCACAGCCGCTTTCAACGCGTCCGGCATGTACATCATGTCCATGAATGTCCCGGCAGCGATAGGGCACACAAATTCTTCCCCTTTCACGGCAGCGTAGTAGATCTCAACCGCATAGTCTGTCGTGCCACCGCCAGGAAGAGTGACGTTGGAAATCAGCCCCGGAAATCTTACGGAACGGGTGTCAACACCGTACTTTGTGTGGTAGTAGTCGCTAAGCAGTTCAGTGGCCACCTTTGTCACCCCGTACATTGAGCGCGGTCTTTGGAGCGTGTCTTGAGGAGTGTTCAGGTGTGGAGTCTCAGGTCCGAAAGAACCGATGGACGATGGGGTGAACACCGCAACATTGTTCTCCCTTGCGATTTCAAGAATATTCATGAGCCCATCAATCTGGATGTGCCATGCCAACTGGGGCTTCTTTTCCGCCACGGCGGAGAGCAGCGCGGCCAGATTGTAGATTGTGTCGATGTTGTACTTCTTCACGATGCCAAGAAGCTGCTCACC
>CAKUSF010000024.1 GCA_934678915.1 uncultured Bacteroidales bacterium | reverse complement strand
CAGTAGAAGTCTCCGAATATCAGCAAATAGAAACACCCTCCTCCCAGCCGTAGCATGGTGGAGGAGGGTGCGTAAAGATATTCTTTCAAATGGAGTCAGCCTCTATGGAAGATCTATTTATTGTGTTTACTTCTTTGCGAAGTAGGCACCTCCGTTTGAACCATCGTAGGTCCATTTGTTATTGTAGTTCAACTGGTAGATGGTAGAGTATCCTCCCTCTGCGTACCCCTTGGCAACAAATGAGAAACCGCAGAAATACAGACCTTCGGAAACCAATCTCTGTGCAGGCGTGCCTATGCCGAACTTAGGAGCTCCAAATAGGTCGTCAACGCCCCATCCGATCCATGCATAGTTGCAGTCATTCACACCGAATTTAAGAGGTGCGAAAATGTGCGATCCGTAAGTGGTGCTATTTGTGAGCTGTGTGATGCAGGCCACTTCTTTGCCGTTGCTTACCTTCTGGTAATCAAGTGACATGTAGGTGTAGATCACAGGAGTACCATCTGCAATCTCAAAAGACGCAGGAACGGCGAAGTCAAGGTATAGACCCACGAGATCAAGGTTATGAACGTGTCCGTTGATGGTTGTCGGATTCTCCACGGCCTTGAACTCAACCGCAGTCTCGTGTTGCCTGGCCCCATTGTTCACAATCACAGTGTTGCTGACACCGGTGGTCTTGAAAGAATATGTATAGAACGTGTAACTACCCGCAAGGTCTTTGGCATCCACCTGACTGACGGTGATCTTGCTTCCGGTGGAGAGCTCCAGGGTCGCCTTGCGCGCGGCTCCGGTGGTGTTCTCTGTCCAGTATGCGACGCCGTCCTTGTAGCTCAGCCAGCCACCGATGCCGGCGGTCTTGCCGTTGTCAGCATCAGCTCCGAAGAGTCCGCGGTAGCCAGCGTTGTCGCTTTTCCAAAGCTCGACGGTCTCTGGTTCGGTAGGAGTGCGTATCAACACTGTCACCTCGCATGATGCTGAGATTCCGTTCTTTGTTGTGGCCGTGATGGTGGCCTTTCCGAGCTCGACTCCAGTTACCTTTCCTGTTTCATCAACAGTCGCGATTTCCGTGTTTGAAGAAGCCCACGTAACTGTTTTGTCCGAAGCGTTTTCAGGTGTTATTGTAGCGGTGAGATCCTCTATGTTTTCACCGATGTAAACAGTTGCGGTAGTCTTGTTGAGTGTCACCCCTGTCACAGAAATTTCCTTGACGGTAACCTTGCAGTCTGCCGTGCACTTGCCGGAAGCTGTGGTCACGGTGATTGTTGTCACGCCTGGAGTGAGACCTACGACACGCCCCCAGACGTCAACGGTTGCGACCTTCGCGTCTGAAGATGCCCAAGTCTTATATGAACTTGTGCAATTGTCAGGAGTAAGGGTTGCCTTAAGTTCAACCTGCTCTCCCGGAAATATGGAGACCTCTGTGGCGCTGAGGGTCACACCTGTGGTGGCTACGAGTTCTGTCTCATCCGTGTCTTGGCATGAAACAGCCGCTACTGTAGCCAAAATGGTGGAAAGGATCAAAAATATCTTTTTCATATTGAATGCCTTTTGTATTACTTGTTCCAGTGTGAGTTAGTAGAGAGTTCCTTTTGAGGGATCTGCCACTCCATATCCTCAACGCTCCATGTGTAATCTTTCCAGTGGTTTCCACCCTGACGGACAGCGTCGGTGTTCCAACGCTTGTGGCAATAGTAGTCAAGGCCGTTCTCACCCCACATCTCGATCTGCCACTGAAGCTGGATCTGCTCCCAGGTGCCGAGACCGCCTTTGTAATTGTCACAAGTAAGGGTTGCGGCCCCTGACTTGGTACGGGCTGCAAGGAGTTTGTTAAGGGTAGTCTTCGCATCAGCTTCCTTGCCGGCTTGGTACTGAGCCTCAGCCAGCATAAGGAGAACCTCTGAAGAACGGAATATGATTTGGTCTGAGCTGATGTTGGTGTATGTACGCTCATCGGCATTCTGGCAGATCGTAGCTCCCCACTTAAGATTGGTGTATTTGAGGAGCGTGCTCGCCGCATGGCCATTGTCTGTGAAGTAAGGGTAGCTTTCAACCTCGTGATCCGCGAAGATGCCCTTACGATAGTCGTTGTCGTCAATCTTGTTGTAAAGACTCTCACTGATCTGGAAGAGACCGCTCTTGCTGTTTCCGGCTTTTAGGCTGTTGAGGTTGTTCCACGAATAGAGATTGCTCTCACTTGTCCAGCCGAAGAGCACCTCTGGGTTGCTTGGAATGCTCAGGAATGCATTATCGTCATTCCTGACTTCATCCTTGCCCTTCTTCCAAGTGTCATCAAGCGGTGTGGCAATGTCGTCAAGACGGCTGGTCTGAACGCCATAGTGAGCTTCGTCGATGAGGGTTGGGTACTTCGCCAAGATACGCTGGCAGGCAGTGATTGCCTTGTCGTACTCACCATAGTCCAAGCAAGCGCGGGCAAGGAAAAAGTCTGACAAGGTGCGGTCGATGTCGTAGAATGTTGTAAGGTCTGTCGGGTTGACTGTTGTGTAACCATCGGTCGCACTGTTCTTTCCGGCTGCAAAGTATGAACCAGCGTCCTCAAGTTCCTTGATGATCCACTCCCAAGTCTCCTGTGCCGTCAAAGGAGCCACAGGGGTGTTGTAGGCATATTTGGTGTAAATAGGCATGCCCTGCTGCTCACTGCCACCATATTTGTACGCCTTGCGGAAGCGTTCCATGAGCTGGAGGTAACCATAAGCGCGGAGTGTCTTGGCCTGCGCGGCATAGGTCTTAACTGCTGGAAGCGCGTTAGGGGAGGTCGCCACCTCGTCCGTGAGGTAGGTCGCAGCCTTGTTCGCCTGTGCGATTATGTAAGAAGAGCTGTACCACCATCCATAGCAACTAGCGTTCTCGTTCTTGTCCGCAGCGTTGAAAGTGTGATTGTAGTAGCTTGCCCATCCGCTAGAGATGGAATTAGCGACATCACCATAGATCATGTTCTCACAGGCTACATTACGTGAGATATGGATCGCGAACTCGTTGTTGTAGGCGTTGGAGAAACCGCCAGACAAGTTGTTATGAACCAGACAGATGTACGCCTCGAGACCTGAGCCGATGGCTTCGAGGGTGGCGTTTACCTTCGCCTCGTCGGAGCTCGCGAGCAATTCCCTGATCTGGTCATCGTTCAGCGAGTTCGGGTTTGTGACATCCAGCATATCCGAGCAAGACTGGAATGTCAGAAGTGATGCTGCCGCGAATGCGGCTATAGTTTTAATCTTGTTCATTTCAAACCGTGTTTTAGAATGTTATGTTAGCTCCGAGTGAGATTGTTCTCATTGAAGGATAGACATACTGTCCGACCTCGAAACCACCCAGAATGGACATTGATGGATCCACACCCTTCTTTGCTGAAACATAGAAAAGGTTGTCGGCTGAAGCATAGACGCGGATCGTGCTTGCCTTAATCGCATTGAGGATCTTCTTAGGAAGAGTGTAGCCGATGGTGATGTTCTTGCACTTTAGATAAGACGCGCTGAAAAGAGCCATGTCGGTGTACTTCCATGAACCGAAAGTGGAGCCATTGTAGTAATCAGTGTTCCACCACTGCATAGGGAAGTAGGCTGATGTGTTGCCCTCAGTGAATGTGTCACCGATAAGATCAGTTGATTTCTGTTCTGAAACCGCAGAGACATAACCACTGTCGTAAAGACCGTTACCGTACTCCGTGCTGAAGAACTTGCCACCGAGCTGATAGGCGAACTGTGTGGAGATGTCGAAGTTTTTGTACCGGAAATTGATGTTGAAACCACCGATCCAGTCAGGTGTGGCACTGCCCATCTCGTAGAGGGAAGCGTCAGAGCTGACAAGGGTCTTTACATTCTCGCCTAGTTTCAAGTCCTTATAGCGTCCGTTGTGGTCGTATCCTGCGGATCTGGTCGTGCCGTCGTCATTGAGACCGAGATCAGCATTGGTGACGCGGTGCCAGTACATAGGAAGACCTGATTCCTTATCAACACCAGCGTACTTGTACAGATAGATGTTGTACCAGTCGCGGCCTTCTCCACGGAGATAACCTATGCTGGCACCTCCTGCTCCAGAGGCGGAGAATGAGCCTACGCCTGCCTGCCATGTGCCTTGAGGAAGATCAAGGTTTGTGTTGTCAGGAATATTCTCTTCCGGAACTTCAATCAAAGTCGTTCTATAATGGGTTCCGTTGGTGGTGAAGTTCAAAGTCATGTCGTCTGTGCGGATGATGTCAAAACTGAGCTCAAGTTCCAATCCACGGTTACGGAGAACAGCTGCATTCTGTTGGAGCGTCTCACTACCGGATCCGGCGAGAGCAGAGTAGTTGGCACTGTAGAAAGCATTAGGAGTAACATGGTTGTAGAAGTCGATAGAACCGTTGATCCTGCGCCCCAATACTCCGAAATCAAGGCCGAGGTCAAACTCCCTGTTCTTCTCCCACGTGAGCTGATCGTTCACGAGCGCGCCACTGCTAAGTTTGTAGCCGGCTGGAATGCCTGTACCGTTTGTCGTTTGCTGGTAAGAGGTGGCTGAATAGGACCATGTGTGGTTGGTGTAGCTACCGATACCGTTTGAGTTACCGAGGACACCATAGCTTCCGCGTACCTTGAGGAAGTCGAGCCAAGAGCTTGTCGCTGACATGAATCCTTCTCTTGAAATCACCCAGCTTGCTCCGACAGAGCCAAATGTTCCCCACTTGTTGTTCATGAACTTGGAGGAACCATCCCTACGGATTGATGCGCTCAAGTAATATTTCTCGTCATAGTTGTAGTTCACGCGTCCGATGTAGGACTCCATGTTCACCTCATACTGGCTCCAACTTGGTGAGCCCGAAAGAGTTGTTCCGCCGTTGGTGTAGCGTCCGATGAAGTTGCCACCGGAAATCCAACCAGGGATGAGTTCATAACCAGATGCATAGAGAACCGAATGATACTTGTCGCTGTTCCACTCGTGACCGAGCAGGGCATCCACGTGGTGACCGCTCCTGAAGTCATGTGAGTAGTTGAGGAGAATCTGGTTGTTAAGGATGAACCTATTTGTGAGTGTCTTGTTGAGACCACCGTTAGTGCCTCCATTATATGTGCCTGCGGCGCGGTAGCGGAGATAATCGGTGTCGTCTGAGTCATAGCTGAAGTTGACAAGAAGGTTGAGATCCTTGGTGAAGAGAACCTGAGCGTAGGATCTGGTTGTGAAAATGCTGCGGATGGTCTCGTTCTTGTTTTTGTCAAACTCAGAATGAACGCCCTTTCCGAATGCGTTTCCTGTGGTAGGACCAAGAGGAGAATAAGTCTCTGTTTTGTTTGTCACATTCTCGAGCCTGTTGCCTTCGGAGTCATAGACATAGTTGTGATTCTCATCAAGCATATAGATGGAAATCAGGGATGAGGTTCCGTTCACATAGCGGAACACGTTTCCTCCGGCTGAACCAGCGTTACGTCCCCAACGGGTCGCCATCTCATTGGTGGTGGTTCGGGTGTAGCCGATGTTGCTTCCGAACTTAAGCCACTTGAGCGGCTGGGCGTTCACACTTACACGTCCGTTGTAACGCTCGAAAGATGATGTCGGGATGTAGGACGGATCAGAAGTATATCCCAAGGATGCGAAATAGTTCAGTTTCTCGGTGCCGCCCTTGAGTGAGGCGTTGTACTCCTGACGGAATGCGGTCTCAAAGAGGCTATTGTACTTGCTGTCCTTAGGAAGGAAGTACTTCGCGTCAGGATTGAGTTTGCCGTTTGTGTTTACAAGGTAAGCGTCCATCATTGTGGATGAACGTGCATTGCCAGTTCCTCCGGAGAACACATATCTCGCGCCCGGAACATCATACACGAGAGCGTTGTTGAGAGAGTTGCGCTGGAAATTCGTCTCACTGTTCACATAGTTGAAAAGATGCTGTGAAGCGAACTCGGCAGCCTCCTCGTGAGTATGGTTAGGGTTCTGGAAGTTGGTGTAAGGGATTCCGTCCTCGCCAACGCCAGGTCTACCTGTCCCATCCACACCGTAGCGGTAAGAGTTGTAGATGGACAGCCAGGCATATTCATAAATGTCGGAGGCTTCGGTCATGTTGGACATGTTGAACTGTCCCACGCTGTTCCAACCAATGCGGGTGTCGAATGTCACCTGTGTCTTGCCTTCGCTGCCTTTCTTGGTGTTGATGAGGATGACACCGTTGGCACCACGGGAACCGTAAAGTGCTGTTGAGGCGGCGTCCTTGAGCACTGAGATGCTTTCAATGTCGGAAGGGTTGATGGTAGAAAGAGGGTTGGATGTCTGAGCCGGAACTCCATCGATTACAACGAGCGCCACAGCGGAACCATCGGAGGTAGATGAGGCTCCGCGGACACGGATGGCCATATCGAGACCTGGCTGACCATCAACGGAGGACAACTGGATACCCGGAGCCGCACCCTCTAGAGCGCGTGAGATTGAAGACACACTCTGCGCCTTGATGTTGTCGCCCTTGATGGAAGACATTGAGCCGGTAAGGTCTCTTTTCTTCGCGGTACCATAAGCCACGACGACCACATCGTTGAGGAATTCGGCTTCTTCGGCGAGTGTGACATTGATCACATTCCGGCTGCCGACGGAGATTTCCTGAGTCTCGAAACCGATTGATGAGAAGACGAGAACGGTGTTTGACTTGAGCCCGGAGAGGCTATAGTTACCGTCGATGTCTGTCATAGTGCCGTTGGTGGTTCCCTTGATGAGAACGCTGGCACCGACCAGAGGTTCACCAGCCTTGTCCGTGACCTTTCCGGAGACGGAGGACTGGGCGAATGCCTGTGTTCCGACTGTCAGAAGCACAAGCAGGATCGTAATTAATCGTTTACCCATAAACTGTTTTTTTATAATGGTTTTAATTTTGTTAAACGCCCTGTTTAATAAAAATCAACCGCCAATTGATTATTAATTATGGCTGATTATCAATCAATGTGGCTGCATTATCAATGTTATCTTACAGTTAATTATACAGCCATGATGCAAAAATAGGCTATCACCTCCAAACTCATTGTAAATATTTGATAAATCAACTTTAAAATTTGGTCAACGCAATCCTTTTCGCATTCTTGCGCAATCCTATGGGCAAACTATACTTAATGGTTTTATTGATGGCTGTTTTCTAAACAGGGCGTTTAACGCCCTTCTCTTACAGAAGCCACATGCCCAACTCCTTCAAGTTCAAGGAGAAGCTCAGGACGGCAGATGTCAGCGGTGAGGAAGTGGATGGGAATATTCCCAAAGTGAGCCATGAATACATCCTTGATGGCCTTCATGTCCTGCGGACGTCGAACATAGACACGCATCAACTCAAAACGGAAGCCAGAGCAGTCTTGGGAAATATTGGAAGGCTCGACCAGATGCTCCACCACATCAATCGCCTCTTCAGCCTGGACACGGGCATCATCGGAGAACTCACTATTTTCCCCTTTGATTGCGGCTGTTCCAGAAACAAATACAGTGTCACCCAAAAGCCTTGCTCTCTCAAACTTAGGCGTAGTGCGAACGGCCTCCTTACCAGAAGCCAGGACATTTCTTGAATATTTGTGCGCAGGAATCTGCAATGGATTGTCAATCGGACAATCAGCCCCAGCGAAGCCCTTGACAGCATAGACAACAACCATCACCCCACCAGCGTCACAACCAATGCCAGTTGCTGCCGGATAGCCGTTCGACCAGTCCGATGCCGCATAGAAATCAGACCTTGCATCATTGAATAGCTGATAGTTCTGGATGCCGTCATTTATGGCTGTAATATGATCTATGTAATTCCATTGACGGACTATGTCCGAAACTGCAAACGACTCTGATTCAAGAATATTCCTAATCCTGTCAAACACTTTGACCGATTGCTCACCAATGTCGCCAGACGAAGGATAATGAATACCTCGCGTAAGCAGCTCAACACATTCGCTCGAACGAAGTACCGAGTAATCATCATGCCTCTCGATCTCAGCCCCACCTTTTAGATAAGTCACCTCTGCAACAAGCCGCGCATCCATCGGCCTTTGCGCCACGCAGCTGACCAGTGGGCACTCAGAGAAAACAGAATCGGTCACGGAATGAAGGATCCTATCATCCGAAATGTAGGCATCCGTGTCTTTGGATGCAAAGAAATAGACAATGCTGACGACAACATATTCATTGCAAACCCTGCCGAGAATGTCGCTGCACTGCTCCTCCAACGTTCCCTCAACCGATGAAGTGATGATTTCAGTAAATTTCTCCGTCATTGAAATATTCCTTAATTGGACTGCAAATTTCGTCATTTTCCCTGACATTCAAAATCACAACTAATGTTGATTTATTACTTCGCCTTAAGAATATAATCATGTGTACTGCTATCAACAATACTATCACCTAAACGAATCTAACATGCATTTGTTTCACAAAACAGGGCGTTTAACAAAATTAAAACCATTATAAAAAAACAGTTTATGGGTAAACGATTAATCACGATCATGCTTGTGCTTCTGACATTTGGAGCGCAGGCATTCGCCCAGTCCTCCGTGTCCGGAAAGGTCACGGACAAGGCTGGAGAGCCACTGGTCGGTGTTAATGTCCTTGTTAAGGGCACCAACACTGGTACTATGACAGACCTTGATGGTAGCTGGAATGTCCCTAACGTTGGATCCAGTGCGGTTTTGGTCTTTTCTTCCATTGGATACACTTCTCAGGAAGTGACTGTTGGATCCAAGAAGACAATCAATGTAGTCCTTGAGGATGACACAAACTTCCTTGATGAGGTCGTTGTCGTTGGTTACGGTACAGCGCGCAGAAGAGACCTTTCTGGTTCAATCGCTAGTGTAAACTATGCCAATGATAAGAACATTAGTACTTTGCCTAACCCTAATGCCCTTTCGGCTCTTTCAAGTAAGGTGGCGGGCTTCAGTTACGCTCCGACAAGTAGTGCTGCTGGTGACAACACTGGAACAATGACCATTCGTGGCAAGAACTCCATCCCGTCAAGCGTAGGGGCAAGCTCACAGAGCGTCAACCAGCCTATGCTCATTGTTGATGGCGTGATCTCTTATGGTTCAATCAATTCCATCAATACTACAGACATTGAGAGCATTGATGTGCTGAAGGATGCTTCAGCTGCTGCGATTTACGGTTCTCGTGCTGCCAACGGTGTTATCATTATCACAACCAAGAGAGGAACTAGTGAGAAGCCTGTTGTAAGTTTCAATGCAAGCGTAAGCCTTTCAGATTGGTCACGCATGCCTAAAATGGTGACTGACGATGAGACTTTCCTTAAGAATCGTTTCGAGTCATACAAGGCTAATAGGGATGCTTTCAAGGAGAAAAAATGGGAAGATTATTCTTCTCTTGAAGCAGCAGCGACAGAGCTCATGACGGATGTCGAACTTGCAGCATTCAAAGATGGCACCAGAACAAACTGGCTCAAAGAAATTTCACGTACCGGTGTCGGTCAAAAATATGACTTGAGTATCGCTGGAAAGTCCAAGAATGTCTCTTACTATGTTTCCGGAGACTATACCCGTCAGCAGGGTATCCGTCTTGGTGATGATTATGAGAAATATAACTTCCTTGCCAAGTTGGACATGACCGTGAACGATTGGTTGACAGTCGGAGTAAAGGCAAGCTACCTCGGTGCCAACAGTTGGGGACAGACTGCTAGAATCCAGAATGCAACATGGATGTCTCCATATTCTTATGTTATGGTTCAAACCCCAGGATACGAGGATTGGTACAATTACTATCCGGACGGAAAGACTGTCAGCCCGTTGGTAGGTGCTGGTAAGAATGACTCTTATCTCTATACAGACCGTTCAGGTTTCAGCTCAAACGCCAATGGAAACGCTTATGCTCAGATTGATTTTCCGTTCATCAAGGGCCTTTCCTATAGAATCACCCTTCAGGGACAGCATAATACTGGCCGTAGCGATGTGTTCAACAACCCTGAGCTTTGGGTGAACACAAATGACACCGCAGACATGGACAACCCTTCCAAGTACAATGTCAACGCTGAAGGAAGCTCTTCAATGAGCTATTCACAGACTTGGAACGTGGATAACATTTTCACTTACAACAAGGACATCAAGGATCATCATTTCGATTTGATGGCCGGTTATACCCGTGAGAAGTACAACACTGAAGGCCTCAACGTTGAGTTCAAGGGATTCAGCAGCCCTACCTATCTCGGTGTCTATAAGATGGATGTTGCTGACAACTCCAACACAATCCTCAAGCGTTCACGTACAACTTGGAGCCGTGTCGGTTACCTTGCTCGTGCCAACTACAACTGGAAGAGCACGTATTATGCTAGCGTGGTGTTCCGTCGTGACGGTTACTCAGGTCTTGCCGATGGTTTCAAGTGGGATAATTTCTACGGAGCTTCAGCTGCTTGGGTACTCAGTAATGAGAAATTCATCAAGGACCTTGGTTGGTTTGACTTCCTCAAATTCCGTGTTTCTTGGGGACAGAATGGAGCTAGCTCCGTCTCTCCTTACCAAACACTTGCCAATGTAGGCGTTGTTGGAACAAGGCAGGGATCAATGTCTTGGGCGTGGCTTGGAAACCAAGGGAATATAGGTGTGGAACCTCTTGGCATCCCTAACAGAAGCTTGACTTGGGCAACGGTAGAGAAGCTGAATTTCGGACTTGACTTCTCAACGCTTCAGGGCAGACTCAGCGGTAGTATTGATGGCTACACCGGAAGGACAACGAATATGATTGTGAACCGTTCAGCGCCTTACATGACCGGTTTCAAGGCTATTTATGACAATGTCGGCCTCGTGACCAATAATGGTGTCGAGATAACCCTCAATTCTGTCAACATCAACGGTGACGGAGACAAGACTTTCCGTTGGACCTCTTCAATCGTTTTCGATTCTAACGCCAACTGCGTGAAAGAACTTTATGGAAAGGATTGGAAGGGTGACGAGGCTGATGATGTGGCCAATGCGGTTGCTTACGGCTACGATAGCTACTATGCCCTTCAGGTTGGCCATCCGATTGGCTCCGCCTATGACCTCAAGAAACTCGGCATATTCAACTCTGATGACGAAGTTAAAGCCTATGTGAACGATAAGGGAGAGATGATCCAGCCAAACGCCAAAGCTGGTGACATCAAATTTGAGGATTGGAACAATGATGGTGTGATTGATGAGAAAGACCGTCACTTCATAGGTTCTCCTGATCCGCTCTTTACAATGAACATCGGCAATACTATCAGTTGGAAGAACTTCTCCCTCTATTTCAACTTCCGTTGGGCTCAGGGTGATGACACCCACTTCCTCTGGTTTGATCCTTATGCTTTCGGAACCAATCAGTCTAGCGGTGCGCAGCTCGCTTCTGTTGATCCTTGGTCAGAGACCAACCACTCACAGAAGTACCCAAGGCGTGACTACAACAACACTTTGAACTATCAGTATTGGAACTCTCGTACCTTCCTTAAGCTCAAGGACCTTTCTCTTTCTTACACACTTAATCCTAACCTCATTAAAAAGGTAGGACTCAGCGGTGCCCGTGTTTATGTGGCCGCCACGGATTTGTTCACAATCACAGGCTGGTCAGGTCTTGATCCTGAGACAGGTGGAACCATCGCGGGAGACGCAGGATCCACACGTTTTGGCAGCGATGGAACTTACAAGACAGTGACATTCGGAGTAAACCTGACATTCTAATTTGAAATAAAGGAATATTATATGAAAATCAATAAATTATTTGCAGGTATTGTAGCTGGCGTGGTGGTTCTTGGTGGATTCACCGGATGCAACGATGAGGAATTCCTCAAGGAGCATTCCTACAACTATGATGACAACTCCTTCTATAACTCGGAATCTGACATTACCATGGCTCTGAATCCATGCTATAACACGGTTGAATACCTTATGCTTGGTGAGCCACACGGAACACATTCGTATGCGATCACTGGCATGGGAATGGACACTTTCTCTCCTACGGGTTCCACATCTACTTTTGGTAATTGGGAGATCAATGCTGATAACGGTATTTCCCGTCACTGGTTTGACAATGTCTATACACTCGTGAACAAAGCCAACACCGTTATTGACATGATTGACGAACGTACGAACATTGTATATTCAACCGCGACAAAGAAGGATGAGCTTCGTGCAGAGGCTGTCTTCCTCAGGGGTTGGGCCTACAGGGTTTTGGCCGGAATGTTCGGTAACGTAGTTATCCTTGATCATCGTACTGCTGAAGCCAACTATGGTTATACTCCAAGTTCACGTCAGGAGGTTTGGGAGTTTGTAAAAGAAGATTTTGCATGGGCTTCGGAACATCTTCCGGCAGTAGCTCGCCTTACCGGTACAGCTACTAAGGCTGCTGCGGATGTCTATCTCGCTGAAGTTAACCTTGCACTTGGTAACTTTAAGGAGGCTGAGCAGGCTGCTACACGCGTGATTGATGGTACAGACGGAGGTTATGACATAATGAAGACGCGCTTTGGTTCGCGTAAGGATGAGACAACAGACCGCTATGGCAACGCACTGAACCCATACTGGGATCTTTTCCGTCAGGCATGGGGAAGAGACGCCAGTGGCAAGGCTGTCAAAAAAGCTGACATTGATAACCCAAGTAGCCCTGAAAATAAAGAGTCTATCTGGGTTGTACAATTCAACTACGGTACTTACTCTACCGGTGGCGGTGGAGACGGTTGGTGGCGTGTAAGAAGCCTCTGTACCGAGGCAAACTGGCTGCCGAACGTAATCATGGGAGCACAGACCGCTCGTTCCTACACAGTCTGCTCTGACGTTGAAGGGAAAAAACCGCTTAAGTCTAAGCTAGACAGTAATAAAGACAGTACCTACACTTTCTACTTCTATGGTGATGATGCTGCGACTTTCGCTGAAGGCTCTTCTGCCACATCAGCATTCTCTCCA
This sequence comes from uncultured Bacteroidales bacterium, assembly GCA_934678915.1. Lineage (GTDB taxonomy): Bacteria > Bacteroidota > Bacteroidia > Bacteroidales > UBA932 > Cryptobacteroides. The sequence continues at coordinate 8,921 of CAKUSF010000024.1, read as the reverse complement.
GTCCTTCCTACACGTAGGCTTGCCAACATTGCTCAGGACACAATCGGAGGACGTGTTGCCTACATTGGAACAACCTGCATTCCTGTCGAATATGTTTACAATGCTGGCGAATATGTAGAAAATGGACTTTGGGACGACCCTAACGATTTCCGTGGTTCAGAAGTGATGATGCAGAAGAACTTCTACCTGCCGGGTGGACAAGGATGGCTTGATGCAAAGAAAGAGATGTACGAAAGAGCCAAGACACTTCCTGGCCCTGGAGCCAACACTACGGAGAAGATCAATGCCTACAAGGTGAATGCATCTGACACGACTATGCTTTGGCCTCGTCTCTGGAAGTTCTCTGATGATGTTCATCCAGATTTCGCGACAAACGGTAACAAGGCTTATGATGTTGACTGGTACATGATTCGTGTTCCTGAGGCTTATCTGCTTCGTGCTGAGGCTTACCTTGCGCAGGGAAACAAGTCTGCCGCTGCTGCTGACATCAACGAGGTAAGGTCACGTGCCAACGCTAAGCCTTGCAATGCGTCAGATGTTGACATCGACTACATTCTAGACGAGCGCACACGCGAGTTCCTTGGCGAGGAGCATCGTATGATCACCCTCAACCGTCTGTCATGCAATCCTAACTGCGGTGACTATGTGACAAGCAAGTATCCTGTTCAAGATGCGACAACATCCAACACAGCATACGCTCGCGTCCACAAGTACGGTTTCGGATTTGAGAACATGGCAAACAACCCAAGAGAGACTTATGTTGACAAGGATGGCCACACAAGGCACCATTCGGCATTCCATCCTTGGAACTATCAGTTCCCGATTCCTACTCAGGTTATTCAGTCCAACAATAAGGTTGAATATCCTCAGAACCCAGGCTATTAATAGTCTTGATAATCCAATAGAGGCGCGGGGCTTTGTCCGCGCCTCTATTGTGTATTATGTCCAATAAAATGTAATTATCTATGAAGCACTCTACAATCCTTCTTTCCCTAATAATGCTCGCTATTGCAATAGGGTGTACAAGTCGTTCTTATCCCATAACAGAAAGGGCGAAGAAACAACTGCCAGTGTCACTTGAATATGGCATGAGCAAATATGTACAAGACTTCAGGGATCCGAAAATAGAGGACCTAAAAGTAGTCTATGAGAATGACAGTATCTGTCTTCTTCAGTTCACTGCTGCCTACAAGGATAATGCAGACATGATTAAGAGACTGGATTTTAGGTACATCTATCTGTTTGACAGATTCATGAGCATGGCTGAAAGAAAGCCGGTGTTTAATGAAGATTTCCGCAATATCCTTTGCCTCCCTGACAAGTTAATAAAGGAGAGTAGAGAGGAGGTCGAGAGAAAAGGTGAAGTCGTTTATGATGATTTCATCGGAACGACCTTCCCAGTAAAGACTCCGTTTGACGAGTAGTTATCTGAAATTACTCAATCTTGTTTGATGGAGATGTCAAGTCCGAGATTGTGGCCATTCAGAACACAAACACTGTCTCCAGAGCATTGGAAGTAGCAGCCCCCTGGCCTTCAGGTCTCAATGGTCGATGGTCAGCCTAGTTTCGACATGGCAATCATTACCTTAATGTCTTTACCTGTTCCTCGGTAAGTCCAGTCAACTGTTGGATCTGACTTAGCGGCATGCCGAATTCAATCATTGTCTTGGCTACTTCAGCCTTTCCCTCAACTTTTCCCTCAACTTTTCCCTCGGCTTTCCCCTCAGCTATACCTTCAGCCTTACCTTTAGCCTTACCTTCGGCCAAACCCTTAGCCAAACCCTTAGCCAAACCCTTGGCAGTCCCGTCAGCGTATCCCGCCTCGAAGCCTTTGCGCACAGCATATTCCTTCTGCGCCTGAATGTCCCACTCGTTCATCTTGTCAATCTCGTATTTAAGTTTCTTCTCCTTGCTGAACGCTGCCACCTCGCACGCCTCAGCGAGCCGTCTGGAGATTCCTCCGGTCTCCTCGATCCACTCAGGGATCCTCTGGAAGCCTCCACTGTTCATGAATATGTAGAACAGCCTGTCGAACTCCGTCTTACACTCCTCCAGCGTCTTGGTGAACAGTGCCATCTCCACAAAGATAATACTAATTGTCTGATTCGCAACCATTCCGGTTCGTTTTTCCGTAAACTGCCAATAGGAGATGAAATGGTCGGTGTCCCAAAGCGACTCGTCATCGTGCTTCAGGCTGTAGTTCAGGAACGACACCACATAGACCGGGCGCAGCCCTTTATACCGTTCCCCGTCTGAGAGTTCCTGATGATAAAGCCCAGAGGCGTAGTAAACACACCTTTCAAAGAAGTAGTCCTCCTCTGAGGCCTGCATCTCTACAATGAATGTCTTGCCCTCCTGATCCACGCAGACCAAATCGAGCACCGTCTTCTTCCCGTAGGTGACATCCCGCTGTTGCTCGCGGTCGGAATATTCCTTGATGTCTTCTATCCTCGCCTCGGGAGGCAGAATCTGGTTTAGGACTCCAATGAGGATGTCCTTGTTGTTCCTGTCCGCGAACACGGCTTTGAAGCCCACATCGCTCCGCAGATTCACGAACGGAGCGAGTTTCTGTCTCTTTCCAAAATTGTCCATAATGTTAAATTTAAAATAAACATTTGAACCGCAATAATATGCACAATAAACGTAAAAAATGAAAAGAAACAGAAAAACCGTCTAAAGAAACAGAAATATTTTTTTCTTTATGCGAACATTTTGGAGTGGCATTGAATGCGTGGTTAAACCAGATTCGGACATCTGAAATCAGATCACCAGATGATACGGAGCTGTCTTTTGCAGTTCACAGCGGCTTACAAGGACACAACCGGAGCTAGCAGGACGATTGATCTGAGTTACATCTACCTTTACGATGACGTTGTGAGTATGATGAACGGGAAAATGACCTTCAATGAGACATTCCAAGCAATTCCTGTTTGACGGAGATGTCAGTCCCCGGAGTGTCGCGGAGGGCGGAGGCGATGTCGTGAGCTTTGACGGTGGCTTTGCGCTCCATCAGTTCGGGGATGTTGTAGGAGTTCATCTGAGCGGTGTAGTACTCTAGCGGGTCCTTTTGTGGAAGGAGGAATGGTTTGGAGACTTGTCCGTTCTCGTTGATGTGGCAGAAGAAAGGTCGGGTGTAGAGGCCGTCGATGCGTCTGCTGCTGAACACTAGCCATCGGCTATTGCCGCTCCATGAGTGGTAGCTTTCCACGTCATCGGAGTTTGCTGCTTCAAGAGGGTGGGCATCACCCGTTGAAAGGTTGACGGCCCAAAGGTCTGCATCCTTATGCCAGATGGAGAAGTTGCCATATTCCTGAAGAGTGAAAATCAGAAACTTGCCGTCCGGGGATATTCTTGGAAACGAGACGCTCTTTCCGTTCTGTGCACCGTTGTAAAGAGTGTCAACCTTGTCACCGAAAGAAGCGTCTTTTGGGTTGAAGTCAATGCGGCAGAGGCTGTACTTGGCTTTTGAATATTCCTGCGGCATCGGGGATACTGCCTTCGCAGAGCAGAAGTACAGGCTGTGGCCGTCCGGAGAGAATGTCGGAAAGGTCTCGAACGAATCCTTCGAACGGGTGAGAGGCGACCATGTGATTTCATGATTGTCCACATCATAAACGACGACATCGGACGCGGAGTCGTAAACCTCTATGCGGTTCGCATTGTGGCTGAAGAAGTTCTGGTTCGTTGTGTTGACCGAGAATGCCACATACTTCCCGGAAGGATGCCAGTAAGGATAGACAAGCGCGCTGATGGTGGAGTCGGTCTTAGTGTTCAGTTTCTCAACCTTGTCATCCAAAATCATCGCAGTGCCTCCGAAGTCAGCGCGGGCGTGGAACAGCATCTTAGACGGATCCCTTTGACAGTAGGAATGGCAGTTGACGCAGTTCCCTCCCGTCAGTGAGTTTTTGAATATGGCGGTTTGGGAATATGTCTCCAGATTCCTTTGATAGATCCCGACCTTCTTCCAGGCCTGGTAGCCAGGCGGGATGAGCCTATAGGAAAGATACGGGTCAATCTTGTCTGTAGAAATGCTGATTTTGAATGGTTTGAATGCCATCCATTCTCCATCTCGTTTTACGGTGATGGTAAGATTGAGGTCGGAGCCCGCATTGTTTTCCATCAGTTTCCGCCAGTATTTCATTGGAAATGAGAACAGGCCTTTATGCCCCTTGATCTGTTTTGAACCTGATTTCCCTTCGACAATCAATGTTGCTGGTTCATCGCCAAGATAGGAGAAGTTCAGTGGGGCAATGTTCTGCGGAATGGTGACACCGGCATAGTCTGGGAATAATTCAGGATTTTCATCTATATTCCCTAAAATGCTGATCTTCTGTCCGCAGGAAACGGTCAGGAGCAGGACTAAGGATAGGATTCCGTTGATGCGTGGCTGCTGAGCCTGTCGAAGCGACCTTATGAACGATAGAATATTCATTAATTGTCAGTAATTTGAGTGAACAAAAGGTAGTACCAGAACGTGTCCCGGAACGAGGCCAAAGAGACTTTAGGATTCTGGCTTTGAGCCGCTGTACCGTATTTCTCCTTGAAAGAACGGAAACGGGTTACATTTTCCTCCGTGACCCCGTGCGCGAGGCACCAGTCCAGATCAAAGGCCTGTCGCTGCTCCACTTCCTCGCGTGCCATCCCGTGGCTGATAGCAAAATCGACATCCATTGTCCCGAAATAATCGGAGTAGAATAGCAGGCAATCCTGCACCGGAGTCGGAAGAGTTTTAAGTGCTGACACACCGAAACGTTTGTCAACAAACTTTACTACATTATCCATGTCCTTGGCCAGCAGGAGATAAGACAAGGCATATTCCATAGCTTTCGTGTCGTTTGGATTTGCATCTACTATCCTGAACAGATCATCCATTGGATTAGTGTAGAGCACGAAAGCATCCTCACACTGAAGGTCACAACGTCCGTTACCCAAGGTTGCATCATTCATCACGGCCTCATCGATGTTAAGGAAAACTCTCTGAGATGCGGCCCATTTGGATTGAAGAGGAGATTTCTCCATCAGCCTAAGATACTTCTCTGCCGTGAGGTACGATCCTCTCATCAGATCAATCTGTGTGATCATTTTCAACATTGATGGCACATGGTCTCCGAAAGCCAGATCAGCGTTGAAAGCCGTGCTCTGTGCCGCACCCATGTTGCCCATCGCAAATAGCACCCTGCTGAGCCTCAGTAAGTATATGTCATTCTGCGATTTCACATCATTGATCAGCGAGAGCGGCCCATTCTGTCTATACTTGAAAAGATCTTCGGCCAGAAGACCTTTCTCTGCCAAGGCTAGATTCAGGTAGTTGGCCTCGTTCTGTGAACGTACATCCTTTCCGTGGAGACGAATGATCTCATCCCAGTCTCCGTTCGTGGCAAGGCATTCCAACCGGTAGAGCCTCATCTTGCTCTCAGATTTGAATGCATCGTTGAAATAGATGAAAGTCAGCACTGAGACAGCAGCGCTCAAAACGCAGATGCCTGCTCTTGCGGCAATCCCCTTTACTGTAATCTTACGGGAAACTGCGGCTATGAATATGCAGACAGACAGCATGACCCAGCTGACGTAGTGAATCTCCGGCATCTTGAGAATGTCCACTTCATAGTACATGCGCGGAGTGAAGGCATCAAGGATGGTCGCAATCTCACCGGCCTGGATCAACATGAATCCCAAAAGTAGCGTGATTGCAGGAAAAATAACCGAAAGCAAAGCCTTTGGCCGTTTTACGAATATGTCGAAGAGCAGAGCTCTCACAGCGAACAGCAGTGCCACAGAGCCAGTCAGAAAGAAAAGCCCTATGGTCATCACGCTGCCCCAAAGCAGAGGCCTTTTTTTGATTCTTGAATATTCCAACAGACAGAAAACGGCTGCCATGTAGGCTATAAGCCCTTGGTAGAAGCAGTAATAGTCGAGCAGCGAGACTGCAAGAAACACCGAAGGCAGCAGACAGAGCGGGAATATTCCCCACACTTCCCGGTCGCTGAGCTTGTCGAAGCGCGGTTGGTGAGCTTGCCGAACCACGGTTGGTGAGCTCTGCCGAACCACGGTCACTTCGACAGGCTCAGTGACCGAACTCTTCGTGAGCGCTGTCCTCTCCATGAGTTTCCAGACCATCCAAGCATTCAGCCCCAGAAGCACGAGCGTCACAATCACCCCAACTCCAGAAACCGTGAAAAACTGCGTCAGAAATCTGGCCATGACCTCTGCCAACCCTCCTGGATGAAGCAAAATGTCTTTAACATAGCCCCAGTCAAACAGGAACATCTCCTGCTGTCCTCTGAACATCAGCAGCCACTTCTGCGAAGAACAGTATGCCCCTAATGCAAGCACACAGACCACGCAGATAAGATCCCGGATTATGTTGCCCTTAATTTGCTTCATATTGTCTGACCGACATTTTGAAACCATTTCTAACCGGCTTGCGCGACATCACGAAATGCAGTTTCGCACCGTCCTTGATGTCGGAATAACGGACAATGGGAGAATCGAGACGCTTGCCGTTCAGGTAGGCGGCCTTCACATAGACAGCATCCTTGCTCCAACCATCGGTCGTCATCTCCAGCGTACCGCCATCAGATAGCTTGACTTTCAGCCCTTTGACGCACGGAGAACCAATGTAATATTCATCAGACCCAGGGCAGAAAGGATAAAAACCAAGGCAATTGAATATGTACCATGCGGACATCTGGCCGCAGTCGTCGTTGCCGCTCAGCGAGCCAGGCTCGTTGCCGTAGAAATTGTCGGCCACATAGCGCACCCATTTCTGGCACTTCCATGGCTGGCCGAACCAGTCGTAGAGGTAGGTGACGTGGTGGCAAGGCTCGTTGCCGTGCCAGTAGCCACCGATGCGTCCCCAGATGTCGTGCGCTCCGGGAATATCCTCGGGCAGTTCGATGGTGAAGAGGCTGTCCAGACGGTTCAGAAGCAGATCCCTGCCCGCCCTCTCGACATAGCCTCCGAAATCGTGCGGCACCGTCCACGTGTACTGCATCGTGAATCCTTCAGTGATGTCACCCCAGCCGTGGACAGAGTTCGGCCCCTGATAGGCGATCGGGGCGAACGGATCGCGCCAGTTGCCCTTGGAGTCCTTTCCGCGCATGTAACCGGTCTCCGGATCGATGAGATTCCGGTAGTTCATCGAGCGGTTCAGGAAGAACTCGTAGTCCTCCTCGTGGCCGAGAAGCTTGGCCGCCTGAGCTATGCACCAATCGTCGTAGGCATATTCAAGAGTCTTTGAGACAGATTCCTTTTCCTTGTCGAACGGCACGTAGCCGAGGGCGGTATATTCAGGGATGCAGTCGTAGTGGGGGTTCGTGGCGGTGGTCTTCATCGCTTGGAACGCTCGCTCGTAGTCGAAGCCCTGCACGCCCTTGAGCATCATGTCGGCCAGCACCGCGCAGGCGTGGTAGCCGATCATGCACCAGGTCTCGCCACCGTAAAACGACCAGATCGGAAGCATCTTCTCCGTGCTCTTATCAAAATGCGCGAGCATCGAGTTGGCGATGTCGGCTTGAAGCGGCTTGTTGACAAGGTTGAGGAGCGGGTGGAAAGCTCTGTAAGTGTCCCAAAGTGAGAACGTCGTGACGTTTGTGAAGCCATCGGCCTTCCCGATCGACCCATCGTGCTCGCGGAAACGTCCGTCAGCGTCCTCGAAGAGGAACGGATGCAGGGCAGTGCGATAGACACTTGTGTAGAAAGTCTCCCTCAGAACCTTGTCATCGGAGTCCAATTCGTACTTACCGAGTTCCTTTTCCCAAAGATCCTCGGCCTCGGTTCTCACAGTGGCGAAGTCCTTGCCATCCAGTTCCTTAAGGTTGTTCAGAGCACCGTCAGTCCCGACAGCGGACACAGCGACATTCACGAATATGCTCTCGTCCGCTCCGGTCTTGAACCTTGCGACAGCCTTCAGTTTCTGTCCCCATGCCTCAAGCGAGCTGCGGAAACGCTTGGTGTTGTAGATGACAGGCTCCCCGTTCTGGAATATGTTGAGCTCTTCGATCGGCCTTGAGAATCTGGCTACGAAATAGACGTAACGTCCTGGGTTCCATCCGTTCACAATCTTGCTTCCGATGATCGTGCGCTCGTCCAACAGGCGGACCGTTGACCAGAGGCAATCCCATTTGAGGGTGTGGTCGAGGTCGATCATCACGAAAGAACTGTCTGATTGCGGGAATGTGAACTTGAATATTCCGCTTCTTTGGGCAGCGGTCATCTCGGCCTTGACCCCGTAGTCCTTGAGGATGACTCCGTAGTAGCCTGGTTTGCCCCATTCCTGGGAGTGGTCGTACTTGGATGGCTCCATTTTGGACCCGGTTCCCGGCAGGAAAAGGAAGTCTCCCATGTCCGGGATTCCAGTTCCGCTTAAGTGAGTGAGACTGAAGCCCTGGATGAACGGCTTGGAGTACTTGTACCCCGCAGCGCAGTCATAGTCCTTGTCATCGCAGTCAGGACTAATCTGGATCCCTCCGAAAGGCACCTGCGGCCCCGGATACACATTTCCGAAACCGTCAGTACCCACGAAGACATTAACGTCATCAATCAATCTTCCTTTGCTAGATGACTCTTGTCGAACCATGGTTGGTGAGCTTTGTCGAACCACGGTCCCTTCGACAAGCTCAGGGACCGAGCTGGAGCTCATAGCACACACTAAACTGATTCCTTCGACAGGCTCAGTGACCTCCCCAATGCGGTCGCTGAGCTTGTCGAAGCGCCCGCCAGCGACACATAAACACGACAATCCGCACAGCAATGCCATGCCCAATAATATCCTACGAATAATCATAACAACATTCATTTTCAATTTCCCCGTAAAGTTACCTAATATTTCTGTAAGTAACATTCAAAGTAAGCGTCTCCGCGATTACGTATTGACTTGATTAGATAGGGTATTTACCTTTGCATGAAAAAAAAAGGCAATG
>CAKUSF010000023.1 GCA_934678915.1 uncultured Bacteroidales bacterium | reverse complement strand
CGCCAAGCGGGCGCGTGTATTGAGACAAGCCTGCTGAAATCATGACCAAAAATGAAATTGTTAACTTAACACCCTATTATTTTAGTATTATTTTCGACAGAAAGAGATGTTATACTGTTGTCACTGCACCCAAACCAAGTTAATTCGGTATTATTGCTAATGTCTATGGATTGGATAGACTTGTTGTCTGAGCAATCCAAAGTGTTAAGCTTATTGTTGCAACTGACATCAAGTTTAGACAGGTTGTTGTTCTTTAGAGACAAAGAATTGATTTCCTTGTTATTGCTGACATCAATTGAAGATAATGAGTTGTTGTTTATTTCAAATCCAAGCAACTTAAGGTTGTTTTTTACATCAATTAAAGTCAATTGATTATCACTCAATACCAAATAGATCAAGTCAGCATTGCGCGATACATCTATTTCTTTCAGTTTATTGGATCGGAGATATAAATTCTTAAGTGTCTGATTGTTTTTTAGGTCAATTGATGACAGCTGGTTGTAGTTTGCACTTAATCTAGTTAGCTTCGCGTTAGACTTTACATCAAGCTCGCTTATATTGTTGTAGTCGCACTCTAAAGTTACAAGATTGGTGTTATTTGTAACATCCAATTGTGATATTTGATTATAACTGCAGTAGAGATTTCGCAAATTAGGATTATTCTTAATGTTAAGAACTTTTAATCTTCCCCCATTATCATATCGCCCTTCATTTCTGTTCCATTCATGAGAACCACGACAAGAAAGCAAAAGTAGATTAGGCATTCTTTCAATACCTCCTAATGACGTGATTGTGTCTGTGCACACAACAATCTCATTGATTGACAATGCTTCCGTTTCGTTGATTTCCCCATCGTTATCTTTGTCGTATAAAGAAACAATGTAGGCCTTGAAGCTTGCGTCCTCAAAGATGATGTTCTTGTTGTCCTCGTCAATCTTGCACTCGAATGGAGTGATACGGTACAGTTCAGAGCGTGTGAGAGTGACATCTGACTTGATGGTCTTGAGCACTTTGCCTTTGTCTGTGTCGATGGTGAGCGAGAACCCTCCTGTGTAAGTCTGCGAAGGCACCACGATGAAGAAGTCTGTGGCCTTGTCTGAGAGCTTTACTCCATCACACTTTAGGACGAGCCTTGAACTCGCGTCCTCGGCCATCGTGAGTGTTGTCTTGCTAGCATCAATGGAAGCGTTACCTGAAACTTTTATGTTGGAGTTGTTGGCTGTGAATGTGACAGAGTTTACAGTCAGACTTCCGGTCATGGAAATCTTTAGCACTGAGCAAAGATTCTTGAAATTTAGTTCATTTCCATCCGTGACAGCTATCATGGGAAGTGCTTCATCCGCGATGTTACCGGACTTATAGGGTTGCTCCTCTGGAAGAGTCACACTAACGGAAGTACCGCTCTTACTTTTCACTATGGAGAAAGGATAGACGGCTGTCTTTTCCATTGAAGCTCCGTTCTGGTCTTTGAATTCCCCCATAAATTCTCCCCTTGATGTACCGGCTCCATTTTTCAAACTGAATTTGGAAACCTCATTCTCGCCCACAAACACTCCAATCTCCTCATTCTCCGACCACAGGTTCTGATAGACTCCGGATACTGGGGAGGACAAAGAAGTCTTTGTGGAAGCATCATGTTCCATCGTGGCGAACAACGTGATTGTGACCGCATCCTCGTGAAGTTCCTCCTCGGTGCATGCGACTGTTATGACCAACGAAGACAAAAGGAATATATTCAATAATCTGTTTGGTTTCATATCCGCGACTTATTTAAGTGTTATCTCTCCTCCGTCTTTGATTCCCTCGTTGCCTCCGTAGACCGTGCCATCTGAGAAGACAAGGTCTTGCGTGCTTCCGACCGGAGCACTGATTGCGTTGTCAACATAGTAGTCACCGTAGTCCGCGGTTCTGATGACGGTCTGTAAGCCGTACTGTTTGAGAACATAGACCAGAACCCTGAGTTTGTCCTTGACGCATTTATCTGGTATGGTTGCAGTGTAGTTCTTGCTTACGGTCTTGTTGTCTTCGGAAGTTGAGATTGCATCACCTGTGATGTCGGAGATAGCAACTCTAGCGATGCTGCTGTGGTTGTAGCTGTCTCCTCCACCATTTTGGTAGCCGATTATGTCGTCTTCAAGTAGAACAGCCGTGACCTTGTAGTCACCCTTCTCCTTGATATAGAGTTTGACATTCAGGTTCAATTGGCTGCCGGATACCGTTGAGGTGAACGAAATTCCGGTCTTTGTCGGATAGTTGCTTTCAGTTTCTTTCGCGGCATTTACTATCAGTTTTGCCGCATAGTCACTTGAATAATTCTCAATTATCGTCCTGTAATCAACGAAGCCTGTAGGATAGCCGGAAATGTTGAATATGTCATCCATGGCACTTGTACCGCTGAATCCCAATTGAGAAGAAGTAGGGTGAAGGTTCAGCAACTCAATCTTGTTTGGATATTGGCTCACCGCATTGGCGAAACCGGTCGCTAGGTTAGGACAATATTTACACCAAGTCGCAGTGAATCTTATTCCCAATGACTTGTGCCAGAACTCCTTGTTGGTCCAATCTCCCGGCTCTTCTGAACCTTTTACCACGATTCTTGTGGTTGATGGAATAGATTTTTCATCAAGGGCATCAATCTGCCCGTCAAAGACGTAAAGTGTCTCAAGTGGATTACCTGAGCAATAGAAATCAATCAGACTTGTCAGCCCGGAAATGTCCATTTCGTTGATATGATTATTACTAACATAGAGGTATTCAATTTCCGGACAGCAATTCACTGTAAGAGATGTGAGATTGTTGTCATTTACGTACAATCGCTTAATTTTTTTGTTATTACTGAGTTCAAGTTCGGAAATTTTGTTTTTCTCACAGTATAACCAAATTAGTTCCGGATTGTTACTGATGTCAATCTTGGCTATGCTGTTGTCACTGATATTCAATTCAGTCAGCTTCATATTGTTGTCGACATTGATTGAAGTCAATTTGTTGTCAGAACATGATAATGTTTTGAGTTCAAGGTTATTGCTTGGATTAATCTCAGTCAGTAAGTTCATGTCAATATAGAAAGAGCGCAGCGACTCGTTCTTGCTTATATCAATTGACTTGATCTGGTTCTTGGTCAGTTCGATATACTCAAGTGCTTTGTTGTTGCTGACATCAATGGCAGAAAGCCTGTTGTTATATGCGATGAGTTCTATTAATTCTGTGTTCTTGCTGACATCAAGGCTGTTAAGGTTATTGCCTGCACAGCGAAATTCCTCTAATTTGGGATTGTTTGTTACATCCAGAGATGTAAGCTGGTTGAAACCGCAGAGAAGCCTAGTCAATTTCACGTTTTTTGACACATCCAGAGTTTTCAGTTTACCAGGGTCTTCCTGTGGTTCTTCGCCACTCCACACTCCAGGCCCTTCGCAACTTAGCCATGTAAGATTGGCCATGTGCTCAATTCCCGACAGAGATTCTATCTTCTCGGTAAGAACTTCTATTTTCGTGATGGCCAGCGCTTCCTCCTTGCTGATTTCACCGTCACCATCAGTGTCGAAGTTGGCGACAAGATAGGCTTTGAAGTTGGCGTCCTCGATGGCGATGTTCTTTTTGTCATCTTCAAACCCACACTCGAATGAGGAAATCCGATACAGTTCCGAGCGTTTGAGTGTGACATCTGACTTGATGGTTTTCAAAACCTTGCCCTTGTCTGTGTCAATGGTGAGCGAGAATCCTCCGGTGTAAGTCTGCGATGGCACCACGATGAAGAAATCCGTGGCGGTGCCGGAGAGTTTTACTCCGTCACACTTAAGGACAAGCCTGGAGCCAGCGTCATCTGCCATCGTGAGAGTTGTTTTGCCAGCATCGATGGATGCGTTGCCGGAGACTTTTATGTCAGAGTTGTTGGCTGTGAATGTGACAGAGTTCACGGTGAGGTCACCGGTCATGGAGATCTTAAGCACGGAGCATAAGTTCCTGAACAGCAATGTTGATTCACTTGAAGCGGCCACCATAGGGTAGGCATTGTCAGGAATATTTCCAGACTTGTACTGCTGTTCTTCTGGAAGAATGACCTTTATGGAGTTTCCAGAAGCTTCTCCGCAGATGGAATATGGGTATACCGCAATCCGGCTTCCGTAATGAATGGCTCCCTTGAATTCTCCGCTATTGGTTCCTGCTCCGCTGATTAGAGAAAATTCGGCTCCAGAAGATGAGTTGCCAGCGTACACTGCGATCTTGTCGTTCTCGGCCCAAAGAGTCTTATACAATCCGGAAGATGGTTCAGACAACGATGTCTTCGTCGTGGCTGGTTGTTCTATGCCAGCGCTCAAGGTTGTGGTCACTTCCTCACCGTATCGTGCCCCCTCTGTACATGCGGCCATCAGGGCCAGCGAAGACAGAAGGCATATATTCAAAAAAATGTTTACTTTCATGTCAGGGTATTATTTAAGGGTTATTTCTCCTCCGTCCTTTGTGTCCTCGTTGCCGCCTGTTGTTGAACCATCGATTATTTTGACACCGTCAGGAATATCCTTTTCTGTCAGACCATCCAGCTGACCTTTGAATATGTATAGTGTGACTAGAGGGTTATCATCGCAATACAGTTTCTTGAGATCCGTCAGCTTTGAAATGTCCAGAGTTTCAATTTTGTTAGAAGAGCAATCCAGATCATTCAAAGCCGTGTTCTTGGAGACATCCAATGATTTGATATGGTTGTCGGAACAGTCAAGTGTCTTTAAACCAGTGTTTGCGGAGATGTCTAAAGACTTCAAATCGTTGCTACAGCAGAGTAACTTGTACAAACTGGTGCTTGGTGGCAATGTTAACTCTTCAATGCCGCTCCATCTGCAATCAAGGGTCATGAGTTCTGTGCATCGGCTGATATCAAGTGTTGTAAGGCTGGTGCATGAACAAACCAATGTCTTAAGCTTAATGCATTTTGAAACATCCAACATGGCTAGGTCGTAGTTGGTGTCTGTAAGCAAATCCTCAAGTTTGGTGTTGTGGGACAAATCCAATGTTTTCAGCTTGTTTACTTGACAATTAAGATAAACAAGAGAAGTGTTGCGGGACAGATCGAGCTCTGACAATGAATTCCAGTCGCATTCCAAGGAGTCGAGCCCTTCGTTCCGTGTCACGTCCAAGGATTTAAGTTTGTTGTATTTAACACTGAGAACGGCCAGTGATTTGCTTTGCGGCAGAATAATTGTTTCCAGTTTATTGCCGTTGCCGTTAATCTTGATCAGCGAGACATTATTCCCCGCGTCAATGGTGGTAAGATTGTTATTTATAAAAGACAATTCCGTGAGTTTGGCGTTGTTGCTAATGTCAATACTTGTCAGGACATTGCACTCAACATTCAAGGCCGTTAATTTCTTATTTTGCGTGACATCAATAGTAGTGAGCAACCCGGTGACATTTTCATTTTTATATGTGCCACGGCATATTAGGGTCTCAAGATTGGTCATATATTCAATTCCAGAGACTGATGCGATGTTCTCGGTGCTGACATTGATGTTTTTGATTCCCAATGCCTCCACGTGACTTATCTCCCCGTCACCATTAGTGTCGAAGTTGGCTACCAGATAGGCCTTGAAGTTCGCATCCTCAAAGGAAATGTTGTCCTTACCCTCATCAACCTTGCATTCAAAGGCTTCGATAGGGTAGAGGACAGAGCGGTTGAGGGTTATGTCAGACTTTAGTGTCTTTACTACATTCCCTTTGTTGGTACTTATCGTGATCGTGAATCCACCTGGATACTCCTGAGCTGGCACGATCAGATGGAAATCCGTTGCTGTGCCGGTAAGTTTCACGTCCGGGCAACTGAGTCGGACAGATGTCATGGCATCTCCGGCCATCATAAGTTCAGGAGAATCAGCCTTGATGGAAGCGTTTCCGGACACTTTGACATCGGATTTGGCTGGTGTGAAGGTGATAGTCTTAACTATTGCGTCCCCGAACATCGGAACCTTCAAAACCGAACAGAGGTTCTTGAACGAGAAAGAGCTGTTGTCGCTTGATGCGACCATTGGGTAGGCTCCAGCGGGAATATTCCCGCTAACATATTCCTGAACTTCTGGAAGGCTGACGGAAATGGTTGAGCCGCTTTTGCCTTTGACTATTGAATATGGGTACACCGCGATCAGTCTGCCTTGATCTGCCGAGCCTTCGAACTCACCCTTATTGGTGTTTTCACCGGATTTGAGTTTGAACTCACTTGCCTTGCCGTCACTGGAGCAGACCGCTATGGCATCGCCTGATGCCCATACTGTCTTGTAAACTCCACTGGCGTCAGGACCGTCAAGAGCCGTTTTGGTGGTAGGCAGTTCTATAACCGCCTTGATTGTACGAAGCTCAACTTTACTCTCTTCCTCGTTGCAGGCTACAGCCAACGCGATGGCGGACAGCCCCAACATATTCATGAATATATTCGATAATTTCATAACACTCATATTTTAAATTATTACTCAAGAACGATCTTTCCACCAGAGGTTGTGTCGTCATTTTCTCCGTTTGCTTTAGCTCCGGCCTGCTTGATGTTGACCGGGATGCAGACGTTAAGGTCATTGCAGAACACTATGACACCTTCGCGGCTTTCTAAAGAATTGTTTTTGTCCACGGAGAAGACATAGTTGTCATCGTTTCCGTTGGTCTTTTTACTTGATTGATGGACCCAATCTGGCATTGAAGTGATCTCATAGCCTATGTTATGGGTAACCTTAAGCTGTATGTCTTCGCCCTCAGCCTTGACACTGAAGTCAGTTTTGTCCAGACTAAACACTGGCTCCTTAGCTGCGGCCTCCTGTGTGACCTTGATGTTTACTACAGATTTGACATCGCGATCAGCAACGGTTATCAGGGCTTCTCTGGGTTGCTGTGATGAATTTTCCTGGATGTTAATCCTGAGCGAATTACTCCCTATGTCACCTGAAGAAGGCGACACGACTATCCAGTCAACCGTGGTCGATGCGGTCCAAGGCATGTTGCTCGTGAACCCCACGATGATGGTCCGACCATCGCTGTTTACAGCAATACTTGCGTCAGACTGGTTTGACAGCCGGATCTCAGGGATAACCTCATCTGCTTTTTTCCCGCATCCGGACATGAAGGTGATGGCAAGCAGTGCCATCAGGAACATGTGTTTCATAGATTTATTGATTTTGTTGTATTACTTTGATAATCTCAAGTTCATCACCAGCTGAATAGCCTGTGTGTGAGTAGAGCTGTTTTCCGTTCTTATCGTAGATAAACAACTGCGGTATATAAACCACATTAAGGCTTCTGTATAAATCTCTGTTCCGGTCATAGAGCAGAGTGAAATCATCCCAATCATGTGATTTAACCATTGCTCTAGCCCTTGAGATTGATCGACTGTCATCCACAGACACACATGCGACCTTGCATGAAACATCAGGGAACTCTGACAGTACCTCGCTTAAAGCATCTATTTCCTCAATGCAATATTTGCATGTAGAAGACCAAAAAGAGACCACGATGACATTCTTGCCATCGATAAGGTTTGATGTTTGAAACATTTTTCCTGTACTATCCTCGACTCTGACGTTAGGAAGTCCTTGAGCGGTCGCGATAAAGGAATGCAACACCAAAAGAATAGCTAGTAGGTATATTCTGGAGTTCATTGGGTATTGTACTTGCTTCAATTTTAACAAAAGTAGGCATTAATAATATAATTAACAACTCTTTTAAGGCTAATTTGACAGATTTTTCAAAGTTTTATGTATCTTTAACGGAAATATTGGTAACACATAATTCTTTTTGATTATGACTTATAAAGCTATTATGGCTGCATTAGCCATTTCATTGGCCGCGATCCTGCCTTCTCCCGCCAAGAACGTGTCCTACAAAGTTGTTTCCCCGGACGGTCATTTGTCTGCGAATGTAGTGGTCGGGAAGACGATCACTTACTCGGTCTCTAGGGATGAGATTAATCTGATTGACGCTTCAGAGATTTCAATGACTTTATCGGACGGGATTGTTTTCGGGGAAAATGATAAGGTTCGTAAGGTCAGAAAGACATCGGTCGATGAGATACTTCCAGCGGTCGCCTACAAGAAGTCGGAGGTCCGCGACAATTATAATGAGATTAATTTAGTGTTTAAAGAGTTCTCATTGATTTTCCGCGTCTATGATGAGGGTGTAGCTTATCGCTTCATAAGTTCTCTGAAAAATGATTCGAAGGTTCTGGCCGAGAAGGCACAGTTCAATTTTGCAAAAGACTGGGATGCCTATGTCCCTTATGTGAAACAACATACAGAGACACTTGAAAGCCAGTATTGGAACTCTTTCGAGAACACATATTCCATACATGCTCTTTCACAGTGGAACAAGGAACGCCTAGCTTTCCTACCAATAGCTGTCTCTGCCGAGGGAGGAATGAAAGTCCTAATCACAGAATCTGATTTGATGAACTATCCTGGAATGTTCCTTTACAATGAGGGCGATGCGACTACTCTTTCAGGTCGTTTCGCTCCATATCCAAAAACTGTTGAACAAGGCGGCCACAACATGCTTCAAGGCGTTGTCAAAGAGCGTGAGGAATATCTTGCAACATGTTCCGCAGGAGAGTCTTTCCCATGGCGAATCATTATGGTTTCGACAAATGACGCTGACCTTGCTGTGAATGACTTAGTTTGGAAATTAGGCACTCCATCTGATCCAACTGTTGACTATAGTTGGGTGAAGCCAGGCAAGGTGGCCTGGGACTGGTGGAATGCATGGAATCTCTACGGAGTAGATTTCCGCGCTGGCATCAACAACGACACCTACAAGTACTACATCGACTTCGCTCAGAAGCATGGCATTGAATATGTCATCCTTGATGAAGGCTGGGCTGTCAACAAGAAGGCCGACTTGATGCAGGTCATCCCGGAAATTGATCTTCCAATGCTTTGTGAATATGCCAAAGCACATAACGTGGGTCTAATCCTATGGGCGGGTTATTATGCCTTCGACCGCGACATGGAGAAGGTCTGCAAGCACTATTCTGAGATGGGAATCAAAGGCTTCAAGATAGATTTCATGGATCGTGATGATCAGTACATGGTTGACTTCTACAGGCGCGCTGCACAGACTGCGTCCAAGTACGGTCTGTTGATTGATTTTCATGGTGCCTACAAGCCAGTCGGACTCAATAGAACATTTCCTAATGTTATCAACTACGAGGGTGTGCATGGCCTAGAGCAGATGAAATGGAGTAAGCCGAGTGTTGATCAGGTGACCTACGATGTCACTGTACCGTTCATCAGAATGGCAGCCGGACCAATGGATTATACACAGGGTGCGATGCGCAATGCTACCAAGAATAATTACTATCCTGTCAATTCCGAGGCGATGAGCCAAGGTACACGCTGCCATCAGCTTGCTGAATATGTCGTCTTCGACTCTCCTCTGAATATGTTGTGTGACTCTCCGTCCAATTACATGGCAGAACCGGAGTGCACAAAATTCATTTCAGACTGTCCAACCGTGTGGGATGAGAGCATTGCTGTGAACGGATTTCTCGGTCGTTTCATCACTCTTGCACGTCGCAGTGATGATGTGTGGTATGTTGGTTCGCTCAATGACTGGAGAGCCAGAGATTTGACCTTAGATCTTGGTTTCCTTGGAGATGGGGACTGGGAGATGGAAATATTCCGTGACGGCATCAATGCAGATCGTGCAGCACGTGACTTCAAGCATGAGACCGTCCCTGTCCCTTCTGACAAGAAAGTCAAAATACACATGGCTCCCGGTGGAGGTTGGACAGCCAGAATTACAAAGAAGTAAACATCACAATCCTTATTATGGATAAAACTTCATTCGCTCGCTCCTATCTTGGAGCGGGCGCTATTTATAAGCTAATGGCATTCATGATGTTTGCCATTTCTTCTGCGTGTAATGTATTAGGCCAAATTTTACACCTACATATTCTCATAAGTTGCTCAAAGCCTTTGATTGTGCCATCGTTGGCGTTGTTCTGTTGGACCCTTCTCAAGAGTTACGGGATTTCGGGCCTACGAGTAACAACCCTTATTTCGGCTTTGACGTTCGGGGCCATAGGAGACATCTTGCTGATGTTTGACGGACAAGCTGCCTTTCTGGCCGGTCTGACAGCCTTTCTTATTGGGCATATATTCTACTTGGTTACTATCGGATCTCCAAATAAAAAAACATCGGGATCCCGCTTTGCCTTTTTGGGGATTGTCCCGGTCGTCTTGATTTTCATTATGGCGATGACAGCCCAGTTGTTCAAGGTGAAAGGTTTCCTTGGGATGGCTGTGACGGTGTACGCGGTGACGTTTGCATTCTGCATAAATGCAGGAATACATAATGCCGTCATCAAAAAGCAATGCCTCTATTGGATCACTGTAGCAGGTTATGTCCTCTTTGTCATCTCTGACACCATACTGGCGATAGGAAAGTTCACGGAAATCAGGATTCAAGCAAACGGTTTCTGGGTGATGCTGACATACATTCTTGCGCAATTTCTGATTGCCATATCGCTTACTTTAGTGGAAATCAGGCAGCGAAACGAAATAAAGAGCCAACCTAATTGACAATTATCCCGAAAATTGTTAATTTTGCATCGCAAAACAAGGAGGATTGTCCGAGTGGTTTATGGTGCTTGTCTCGAAAACAAGTCGGCTGAAAGGCCCCACAGGTTCGAATCCTGTATCCTCCGCTTTCACTGATTAATAGCAAGTTATGATTATCAAGAAATTGCCCTATGCTGCGGCTGTGATGTTTGTCGCAGCTGCGGTTGGTTGTTCGTCTGACGACCCGATGGAGAATATTGCCTTGAATAAGGCTACCTATGCTTCGTCCTCCTATGACTATAACCTGACAGCACAGCTTGCCACTGATGGCGTGGTGTTGAATGAAGAGCCAGCATGGCTTCGGGTTCAAAACGCTGAGGGTGAACTTCCTCGTCGCGAGAAAGAATGGACGGTTGATGCTGGTCCATATTCAAGCAACAGGCTGGAAGGTCCCTCAAATTTCCTTGAATATGAATGGAGCGGCCAGTCATTTTCGGCTGGTTGTGTAAGAGTGCGTGGGTATGTAGTCTATCAAGAACCTGTTAATGGGTGGTCAATCTCTTGCCTCGCTGGAGTTTCAGGAAAAGAGCTGAAACAAGTTGGTTTTGTAGGAGGCTCAGATTTGCCTGGAACCAAACGCTATTCTGAAGTTATCACTGACCCTAACAAGCTTACCGAAACGATTACCCGTCCTGCTAGATCATTAGAGTTGGAAATACCTCTTAAAGATGCTACAGACTTTAACCATTTCAAGATAGATTTCAAGATGGATGGTGCTCTGTTTTGGGTGATTTATGCTGTGGACTTCACAAATGGACAGTCGTTCGGGAAGAGCTCAGACACTGGTCCTTATGATTCCAAAGAGTCTCGTGGATTCAATGTACTTCCATCCGAAGTTTACTCTAGCGCGTGGATGAGCGCGGATGACAAGCCTCAGTGGATAAGCATAGATCTGGGTTCAAAGTGCAAGTTCAGAGAAATCCGTCTGCATTGGATTCATAAAGCAGAGAAAGGCTGTGTGGAGATTTCGGATGATACGAGAAGTTGGAAAAAGATATCAGATCTTCCACAAACCGATTCACTTACATATTCATTTAAAGCGTCCGGCAATGCTCGTTTTGTACGCCTTTCTATGGAAGGTGCAGACGAAAGCGGACATTTTACTTTAAGTGAATTTGAAGTACTTGGTCCTAAGGATGTTGCAAAGACGGACCATGAATGGAAACTACAGCGCGCCTCTTCCGTCAAGGGAAATGGTGAGTTGCTCTCTTCTTCTGAATATGATGCCTCCTCTTGGCTTCCAGCAGTAGTGCCGGGAACTGTCCTTTACAGCTACATGGCTGCCGGTTCTGTTCCAGATCCTGGGATTGCTGACAATAACCTTCAGATTTCCGAGTCGTTTTTCAATTCTGATTTCTGGTATCGGTGGACACCTCGTTCTGTCACTGAACTTACCAAAGCGGCCAAACTGAAACAAGGCGAGCGATTGCTCCTGTCTTTTGATGGAATCAACTGGAAAGCTGAGGTATATGTCAATGGAACCCATGTCGGAGACATAGCAGGTGCATTCAAGCGTTCAAGTTTCGATGTGACCGATTTGATTCAGGATGAAGGCAATGTCATCGCTGTCCACATTATCAAACCAGCGCACTATGCTGCTGTTAAGGAAAAGAATGCTGAAAGTCCAGATTTTAACGGAGGCCTGTTAGGGGCAGACAACCCAACGTTCCATGCGACTGTTGGTTGGGACTGGATGCCGACTGTCAGAGGTCGTGACATGGGAATATGGAATGACGTGAGGATTGAGAAAGTTCAGGCTGTGACTTTGAGCGATCCTTTGGTTCAGAGTAAGGTTGTGGATGACCTGGCATCAATGACCGTGTCCGTCAATATTGCGGACGTGGCATGCAAGTCTTTCAGGCTCTCTGACAAGTCCAGTACCCCGAAGGATCAGTACATTAGCGGAATCCTGAAAGGGGCCATCGGTGACATTGAGTTCTCTAAAAAAGTGCAGTTGAAAGCAGGGGAGAGTGGAACGGTAATATTCACTCCTGAGGAATATCCTCAGCTGAAGAATCAGAAAATAGAACTTTGGTGGCCGAACGGTTACGGTGAACCAACTTTACACAAGGCGTCATTCTCATTTGTCCCTGATGGAGAAAGCGAAGTGATGACCTCAATCGAATGGCAGGCCGGAATCAGGGAATTTACCTACAAGGATGTGATGTCTGACCTTAAGATGTACATCAATGGCCACCGCTTTTTCCCTAAAGGAGGGAACTGGGGGTTCAGTGAATATAATCTCCGCTACGCTGCAAAGGAATATGATACCGCAGTTCGCATGCACAAAGAAATGAATCTGAATATGATCCGTAACTGGGTCGGTCAGACTGGGAACGAAGAGTTCTACGATGCCTGCGACAAGTACGGAATCGTGGTTTGGCAGGATTTTTGGCTAGCCAACCCGGCTGATGGTCCTGACCCTGATGACAATGTAATGTTCCTTGACAATGCTAGGGATTATGTAAGCCTAATCCGCAATCATCCAAGCATTGGCTTGTATTGTGGTCGAAACGAAGGCTATCCTCCTGCTGCTTTGAATAAGGGCCTTATTGAGACTGTTAGGAATCTTCATTCTGACATTGAGTATATTCCAAGTTCCGCAGATGATGGTGTCAGTGGCCACGGTCCATATCGCGCTGTCGAGCCTTCGTTTTATTTCGAGAATCCAACTACCAAGTTCCATAGTGAGAGGGGGATGCCGGCCATTATGGAATATGAGAGCCTCTCTCAGATGCTGACTTCAGACCATCTCTGGCCTACGAATGATGTGTGGGGACAGCATGATTTTACAAGAACCGGTGCTCAGGGAGACACCGCTTTTGTCGGGATGGTACGCAGACGTTTTGGTGATCAGGCATTGGAGTCTGCTGAAACTTTTGCTAAATATTCCCAATGGATCAATTATGACGGTTATCGAGCCATGTACGAGGCGAACAATGTTGGCCGTAAAGGTCTCTTGATTTGGATGTCACACAGTGCTTGGCCAAGCCTTGCATGGCAGACTTACGATTATTGGTTCCGCCCTACTGCTGCTTGTGCTGCTGTTAAGAAAGCGTGCGAACCTATTCATATTCAGATGAATCCAGCTTCCGGGAAGATTGAAGTGATAAACGCTGGCCCTGTCGATCTAGAGAATCTAACGGCAAGTGTTTCTGTTATTACTCTGGATGGCGAGGAGGTATATTCAAAAACTGCTTTGGTAAGTCCAAAAGAGGACACAACGACTCCTGTTATCGACTTGGCAGACGTGCCGGACGGGCTTTGCATTGTTAATCTCAGGTTGACTTCTTCAGATAGCAAGGTCATTTCTGAAAACCGCTATTTCCGTAATTTCCACTCTGGTAAGGACACCGGCAACTATCAGGCACTTGTCGGGACTAAGTGGCTGGATGATACTTTGCTGAGGTTTTAGGTCTTTTGTTTTTTTGAAGGTTTGATGTGTGTTGAACCGCGACAAAAAGAGAATCCCAAATTTTGCACGTTACCAAAATTTGGGATTCTCTTTTTGTCGCGCTCTTAACTCAGCCGTCTGAAGCTAATGTTCATCGTTATCTAAAGTTCTGTAAGCTGGAAGTTGCGCCAGAGGACCTTGATGTTGTCTCCATCATGGATCTGAAGCATGATACGACCGGACTTGGAACCGATAAGTTCATCATTGATGTCAACCATAGGCTCACTGTTCAACCATGTCTTCACGTTGTCGCCTTCGACACGCAGACGGAGAGTGTTCCATTCTCCTTCTTTGAGAATGTTCTCTTTGTCATCAGGAATCTGAACAAGCCAACCACGACCGTAGGACTCATAGATTCCTGCGGTGTCATTGCCCTTAGGAGCCACCTCGCACTGCCAACCGTTCACTATGTTGTTTTGGTAGCCGCCTTCTACAAATGAGTGGAAGAAGAGACCAGAGTTGCCGTTCGAGCATTGCTTGAACTCAACGGTTAGGTCGAAGTCTTTGTAATACTCGCGTGTTCCTAGGTAGCCATAACGAAGATCTTCTCCATTCTCGGTGACGAGATTTCCCTCTTCGTCAACGCTGGTGCGCATGCTTCCGAACAGCTCCCATCCGTGAAGATCCTTGCCGTTGAATAGTTCAACTTTCTGACCGGCCTTGTGAGGAAGTTCCTTGATTTTGATATTCCTGAATGATGCAGGGTCTCCGTGGTCTTGAAGGCAGATAACGCCCTCGTGGGCAAGACCATATTCAGTTGCATTACCCCATTTGCCGCTGGCTTTCTTCTCGAACCAGTCGTCTGTCCATGCCTCGAACTCAAGAATCTTTTCTCCGTTCAGCCAATGTTCTACATGTCCGTTGTCAAAGACAATCTTTGAGTTGTTCCATTCTCCTTGTGGATTTACATTCATCTTGCTGTAGTCTGGCAGGTGCATTGCGTAATCAACGCCAAGTTTCTGCCATTCCTCTAGTTTAGAAGGAGCGTTCACTTCTTCCCATCCGTCATTGTCAATGAGTTGATATTCAGGGCCGGTAACATACGGGACCTTGAATTTAGGATTCTCTACAACGTGATAAAGCATGCCACTGTTGCCTCCATGGGTGAGCTTCCAGTCCCAAGAAAGTTCAAAGTTCTCGTATTTCTTGTCAGTGACAATGTAGCCAGATTCATCAGCCCCGTTCCCAGAAGCCTGAATGCAGCCATCAACAACAGTCCAACCATTTGTCAGAGAGTCCCCGTTGTAGTCACGCCAACCATCAAGGTTTTCACCGTTGAACAGTAGTACCCAGCCATCAGCCTTCTCTTCGGAAGTAAGTGTGTTCGGCTTTTCGCCACAGGATGTCATCGAAGTGGCTACACCTGCGATGATAAGTCCTAAAAAGATCTTTTTCATTGAAATACTATAATTTATTAGTGTTATTATCCGTAAATATTTTGCAAAAATATGCAAATCTACGGATTAAAACAAATCATTGAGGATGACTTGAATGTCTCTGAATTAGGAGAGAAGCGACCGAAGAGGTTTCGTGGAATCCATCCTTTCCCCGTACCCCATTGGGGCTGTCACGTTAGTGACTGGGAGTAAACTTCTCCACAAATAGATAGAGGGTGAGATTTTCTCACCCTCTATCTATTTGTGGAGCATAGGAGGATCGAACTCCTGACCTCAAGATTGCGAACCTTGCGCTCTACCAGCTGAGCTAATACCCCGTTTCGAATGGCAAATATACAAATAAAACATTGAAGAATCACACTATAATCTTAAAATTGCAGTTTATTCTCAATTGCGGTGCTTACTCTGATTATTTTCTTGTCTTGGACAGATATTCACTGTAGCTAACAGCATCGGTTGGCATGGTCATCCCATAAACGGAATTTCTTAAATAATCGCCGAACTCCTTGATATTTTTGTATTTGAGCTGGGTCTCAACGTCGATGACTTTTCCCACTCCAACCCTTATTCTCTTCCCTTTTTTATTAATCAGTTCTCTTGGAAGGCGAAGTACCCTTATGCGCCAATCAATCAGTCCAAGAAGATAGAAAAACATTGAATTATGATCGAAGAAACGCACAGGGACAATCGGCACTTGTGCTTTCTGGATCAACCTTAAGACAGCCGGTTGCCACTCGCGGTCACGTATGGCCCTATCTTTTGGTTTTAGGTCCGAAACAGCCCCAGAAGGGAAGAATCCCACAGGTTCACCATCTTTAAGCCTTTCCAACACCTCTCTTACACCGTGAATGTTCTTAGCCGTGATGTCACTGTGAAGATTGTTCTTTGGATTGACAACAATAAGACTTGGTCTCAAGGATTCGATAAGAGCTAGAAATTCTGTAACCATTACCTTGAATCCTGGTCTTAGATGTCCCATAAGGTCAATAAGAATTACACCGTCCAGACCTCCGTAAGGGTGGTTGCTGACAGTGATGAAAGGTCCATCAGGAAGATTCAACAGATTACCTAATCCTCCCAACTGATAATCAACTCCTAATTTTTCGAGAAGAACTCCTGCGAAATCTGCCCCCTTATATTCCTCAATTACATCGTAAAGGTCTGATAATCGTTTGATTGAAAGGATTCTTCTAAGGGATTCAGCAATTTCGTTGCCTAAACGCCCTTTGAAAACTGGAGCTAATTGCTCAATCTGACTAACTGGAAGCAACGGCATCAGTCGTCTTCTCTTTTAGGCATCGGATCCATCTTCGCGTACCAACGTGCGTCTTTGATGATGGTAGCAAAGTAGATGATGATAAGTGCAATCAGAATTACTATTCCTGCTATGTCGAGCGACTTGAGTTCTATTTCGTTACCGAAGAGACAGACAGTTTTGGAATAGTTCCTTAATGGCTCGATGAAGATGAATAACGACGTCAGGATTATGGCGATAACTCTGAACTCGGTAGGTCCGAGTTTGGCGTAAGTCAGGCGGAATTCACTTTTCAGATGAGCGTTGACACTAACATTGACTGTCAGACAAAGATAAACCGCAAAGATCATAAGTGCTATGTCCAATCTCATAAGGCAAGACAGCCCGACACCTGCAAACATGAGTGCCTCGTTTATGCAATCTACTGTGTGATCAAGGTAGTAGCCGTAAATTGGCCGTTGCGTCTTTCTGACTCTGGCAAGAGTCCCATCAAGAGAATCCCCGTACCAATTGACTATAAAGCCTAGACAACTGAGCCATAGAAAGTTGATGTTAATTCCGCATAGCACGTAACCAGCACCGATCATAAGTGCACCAAAAGAGCCTATGATCGTGAGAGTGTCGGACACGACCCATTTCGGCTGCCTCTCGGCCAGCCAGACAAGGGCCTTTTTCTCGACTCCGTTCAAGATGGAAGTCTGTATTCTTTCCGCTTTCTTGTCTGTCATATTCAATAATGTGTTAGATATTTTTAACGTAAATTCTTGCTCTCTTGTGGAGGTGATGTTCGAATTTGCCCCAAAGGTTTTGGACATTGTGGTTCTCTTCCAATTCCCTAGTGCTTTCGACATACTTTATGCCGTTTTTGTGCATTCCCTTGCCGATCTTGGAGATGATCATCGCATTGACACCTTTGTCCTTATATTCATTAGAAATGGCGATGAGCAAGGCATCGATTGTGTCGTTGTAATGTAATGCTTTGAGAATGTGAATGAAACCGAATGGAAACATGTGCCCTTTTGCTTTTTGAAGAGCCTTGGAAAGAGATGGTAAGGTGATTCCAAACCCAACAACCTTATCACTTTTGTCAACTATGACAGAGACATAATCTAAGTTCAAGTTTGGGAAAAATTGATCCTTAAGGTCTTCACACTGAGCTGGTGACAATTCGGAAAAACCGTGAAGTACGGAATAGCACTCGTTCATGACACGGAATATTCCATCAGCATATTTATGTAATAACTCATTCTTATCCTTGTAGTTACCTTCACTCAAATTGTAGCGCTCCCCGATCATTTCCGCGAAATGGAAGTACCGGTCAAGATTGTCAGGAACAGTGATTTTATACTCAACAAAGTCAGTTTCCTTAGTAAAGCCCTCTTTAAGAATCAGAGGCTCATAATAGGGCGCGTTGTATTTTCCGTAAGCAGTAGGCAGTTGGTCAAAGCCATCCACAAGAACTCCGGAGATGTCAAATTCAAGGAAACCTACAGGGCCTTCGATGACATCCATGCCCTTTTCAATAGCATATTCCTTGACCTTTTCCATTAAAGCATGAACAACGTCCTGCGACTCTACGAAGTCAATCCAACCGAAGCGGCAGATGTTCTTTTCTACCTTCTTGTTATACTTATAGTTGATAATCCCGGCAATTCTGCCGACAACATTGTCTTTATCATCACATGCAAGCCAATACTTGCCCTCGCAGACTTCGAACGCTCTGTTTTTTCCTGGAGTCAGGGTGTCCATCTCCATGGATTCGATCTGAGGAACATAATACTCATTGTCAGAATATAGCTCATTGGGGAATCTGACAAAGCGTTTTAGATCCTGTCTGCTTATTACTTCCTTGATAGTAAATGCCATTGTTTATAACTTTACAAACTGCTAAGGTAATAAAAAATCACATAAATACTTGTATCTTAATGAATAAAAATGCTCTACCTTTTTGATTGGGTAGAGCATAAATAATTAAATATTAAGGATTTGTTACTAATCTATAAATAGTAACCGCGCTTACTATTTTTTGTAGCCGACAGGATGATTGACCATCAAATCTTGCCCTTCCTTCAGTCCGAGACCGTCCCAAAGAGCCTTGCGGTCCATGGTCCCACGGGGTACTGTAGCCAAACCAAGAGCTTCACAAGCCAGGCAGATGTTTTGAGAGACATAACCTGCATCAATGGCTGCGAATATGTGAGTGCGATCGTCACGTCCTCCGAACTTGTTAAGATCGCAGACTATGACAAGGAAGATTGGAGCATTGGCAACTCCCGTTTGAGGACCAGCTACAGCGGCACGAAGATCCTTGTCAGAGACTTTCTCAAGGGTGTTTTCATGGGCGTTGTAGAAATATGCACCGTCAGTGCGGCATACATAGACATATTCTTCCTGCGCATTGACAGTGGTTGGAGTCGTCCGCCTTCCGTCAGGTCGGTTGACACCTTGGGCTGCCCAGAGAAGTTGGGATAGAGTCGCGTCACTGATTGGAGCATCAGAATATTCACGAACGGAGGCTCTTTGTTGCAGGGCTTGGTAGAGAGTCATGGAGACATTCTTGTCAGGCTCAGGCAACTTGATGACATTTTGCGCACAGGCGGATACGGCCAACAATGTGGCGGCAATGATTGTTGTTAAAGTTCTCATATTTTTTGAATTGAATGATTTGCTAGAGGATTGTGGCCAGCGGACCGGCTCTTGTTGACTACCGCTACACCGCTGAACACCATTATGATGGCGACAATTTTTTGCCATGTCATCGTGTCCATTCCACCTATAACGCTGAGCAGGCAGGCTAGGATTGGCTGCAGGTAAGTGTACATGGCGACTATAGTTGGTCGGACGCTCTTCTGGCCGACTGGAATCAGGAAATAGGCTACGAAAGTCGCAAAGAAGATGAGGTAGCCGATTTCCAGAATCTGAGGCAGTCTGATCGCTGAATAGACAGTTCTGAACAGATCGCCTACCGACAGCGGCAGCGAAATCAGAAGGGAGAAAAGGAACATCCACTTCATGAAAGTGATCACTGAATATCTCTGGATCAGTGGCCTGAAAGCTCCGAGGTACAGCGAGAAGCTGATGCTGTTCAGAAACAGCAGGATGAAACCCATCGGCTTTGTCGCCTCGACCCCGTTGTGGCTGTGCACGGAATTGAATATCAAGAATATGATACCGATGAAACTGATTCCTACACCGGTCGCTTTCTTCGCTGTGATGGGTTCTTTCACGAATATGAACGCGAAGAACATCGTGAAAATCGGGCCGAGGGTTCCGATGATAGATGCGTCTATGGTCGTGGACATCGTGATGCCCTTCAGGAATGTGTACTGCGTTATAAATAGGCCGAATATGGATGCCAAAGCAATTTGTATCAGGTCTTTGGCTGGAACTTTTTCTTTGGGTGAGAACAGTGACATCAGCCAGAACAGAGCCGAAGCCCCGATGGCTCTCAACGTGAACAATGCGATTGGGGAGACGACCGCTGAGTTGGAGATGTCTTTCGTCAGCACGATGTTGATTCCGAAGATCGTGTAGGCCGTCAGCAGGGCCAGATGTCCTTTCAGATTGCCGCCCGCAATACCTTTCTGATTACTGTTTGCCATAGCCGTTATCTGAGCATTGCGGGCATATTCCTTTAATAAGGTAGTTCGCTGTGGTTTCTGAATATCCCTCCGGAAGTGTCACCGGTGGGATGTGTATGTCCTCAAGGCAGAATGTGCGGTGGCATTTCTCGCAGAAGAAATGTACGTGTGCATCCTCATCCTTCTCGGAATCGTGGCTCATACAGAGCTCGTAGCGGGTGCCGTCGCCACCGTCCTCTATCGCGTGGACGAGGTGATGCTCCTTGAACAGCGTGAGGCTTCTGAATATTCCCGACTTGTCGATCGTGCCGATCTTGTCCTCCAACTCCATAAGGCTCAGTGGCCGCTCCTCGGTAAGGAGAGCCCTTGCCACGATCAGCCTGTTGGCCGTGGCTTTGATGTTGTGCCTCTCTAGCAGCTCTGTAAGATCCGTGTTTGACATATTCATTCTACAAATGTACACATTTTTCACTTTGCAACTAGGTTGCATAATTTTTTTTTGACCTTTGCAACGTTGAAATCAAAGTCAAAGAAAGAATATGGAAAAGGAAAACAAAATCAGATTCGCGAGAATCATTCTTTCAGCCGTCCTGCTTGGCGCGGCAGTCTTGGTGGAGAAGAGACTAAACCTCAGTGTCTGGCAACTTCTCCTTGTTTATTTAATTCCTTATCTCATCGCTGGTTACGACACCTTGCTTGAGGCCGGAGAGAAGATCGTCAAAGGCGATTTCTTCGATGAGGACTTTCTAATGAGCATTGCTACCATCGGTGCTCTCTGCATCGGATTCCTTCCCGGAGCCGAGACTCAATTCCCGGAAGCTGTCTTCGTGATGCTGTTCTTCCAAGTCGGAGAACTTTTCGAGGAAATCGCTGAAGGGCGCAGCCGCAAGTCTATTTCTTCTTTGATGGACATAAGACCCGACACCGCCAATGTGGAACGCGACGGAAAGGTCGTGACAGTCAATCCAGAAGAAGTGAATCTAGGTGAGATAATCGTAGTAAAGCCTGGTGAGAAAGTTCCTATGGATGGAATAGTCATCGATGGAACATCGAGCCTTAACACCGTGGCTCTGACGGGAGAAAGTGTGCCAAGAAGCATAGCCAAGGGCGATGACATCATCTCAGGCTGCGTCAATCTTACCGGAGTCATCCGCGCTAAAGTCACTAAGGCGTTCGGGGAGTCCACTGCATCAAAGATTCTGGACCTTGTCGAGAACGCCTCCGAGAACAAATCCAAGAGCGAGAGTTTTATCTCAAGGTTCGCCAGAATCTACACACCGGTAGTAGTGGTTGCCGCCCTTGTCCTTGCCTTCATTCCTCCGGTTCTGTCCGGAGATTTCGACGGCACGTTCGCCACGTGGCTCTACCGGGCGTTGACATTCCTGATCGTCTCCTGTCCTTGCGCCCTTGTGATCTCAGTCCCGCTCTCTTTCTTCGGAGGCATAGGCGGAGCGTCCTCAAAAGGAATCCTGATCAAGGGTTCCAACTATCTTGAGGCTTTGGCTAAGGTCGGAACTGTTGTCTTCGACAAGACAGGAACACTGACCGAAGGCGTCTTCGATGTGACAGCCGTCCATCCGGA
>CAKUSF010000022.1 GCA_934678915.1 uncultured Bacteroidales bacterium | reverse complement strand
CCCTTCCGATGATCTTCTGCATACCTATGTTTTTTTGCAAAATTACAAAAAGTCCGAGATAATCTCACTTTATCTCGATTACATGACGAGATAAAGTGAGATTATCTCGGAGAACGAAATGACCGAATGTGGTGCCATCATAGGAATAGTTGGTCACTTCGGCAGACTCAGTGACCAATGACGCGCCACGGTGTTGGTTGGGTTTAGATGAATTGAAGATTCAAGATAGAAGTGCAACACCGACGGGCTAGCGCGTTGGTGTTGCACTTGTTTTTTGAATCTGACGGGTAGAGATGAATCAAACCGGATTTTCGGAGAAACGGATTTATTTGTAAATTTGCAGAATAATAGATGTTGATTTGATTCGTTGCAGATACAAACCAATCAGTTTATTAGTAAAGCAAAAATAATCTACAAACCGAAAAAGGATGTCTGAAATAATAACCGTCAAGCCAGAGTTTTCCACGGAAGACTGCTTTAGGATAGTTGAGCGCCACAAGAGGAAGTTTACCTACCCTGAGCATCGCCACAAAGCCATAGAACTCAACTTCATCCAAAACGGGAAGGGAGTTCGCAGAGTTGTCAGAGACAGCCGTGAGGAAATCTCTGACTATGAATTGTCTCTCATCGGAGAAGACATCGAGCACATCTGGGAGCAAGGAGATTGCACTTCCGAGGATGTTCGGGAGATAACCATTCATTTCCCTGCAAATCTGTTTGACGGAAACCTCATCGAGAAAAAGCAGTTTGCCTCCATCAAAGAAATGCTTAAAGACTCTAGACACGGGATCACTTTCGGGATGTCTGCCATCCTCAAAGTTTACACTCTGCTGGACAGCATTTCGAGTGAAAAAAACAGTTTCGAGCAGTTCCTTATCTTTGAGAAAATCCTGCATTCTCTCTCCACGTCCGACTACAGACTCTTGACATCCAAGTCATCTACAGAACACGAACATAGTGACAACGTGGACAAGATTGACTTCATCAAAGACTATCTTAAGAAGAACTTTTCCAAGAACATACGCCTTGCACGATTAGCTGAGTTGACAGGACTGAGCACTACAAGCATCGCTAGGCTCTTCAAGCAGAAGTCTGGAACGACTCTGTCTTCGTACCTAATCGACCTAAAGTGCCAAAGTGCTGCCAGAAGCCTTGTTGACACGTCCGACAAGATTGCCGACATCTGCAAGAAATGCGGATTCAACAATCTGTCGAACTTCAACAGGATATTCAAGTCAAGAATGGGGAAAACTCCTCAAGAGTACCGAAATCTCTACAAGAAGAATCGCATCAGCGTGTAGGATTATTCTTCAACCACCAAGGCTTTTTCGATTGTAGAGATCAGTGAATCGGTTGCC
This sequence comes from uncultured Bacteroidales bacterium, assembly GCA_934678915.1. GTDB lineage: Bacteria > Bacteroidota > Bacteroidia > Bacteroidales > UBA932 > Cryptobacteroides. Next base: position 20,772 of record CAKUSF010000022.1, on the reverse strand, counting down.
TTTGTGTCAACAGCAGCCGGATCAACTCTCAGGTCATTTGTCTTGACCAGTTTTCCGCATTCGCCCTTAAGAGTTAACACTCTGGACACCCTTTCGTCCAAATCCTTGAGTTTCTTTCGGTCATTTCCCACATAATCCACGATGAGATCAATGCTTTCAGAGACCTCGTCCGGCATCAAGAGGATGTCCACCCCTGCCTCATAGGCGGCAAGCGTAGCTTTCGCACTGGATCCTCCAAACGGCTCCAAAACGCCTTCCATGCCAAGAGCATCGGTAATGGTCAATCCTTTGAACTTCATTTTCTTTCTAAGAAGGTCAGTCACCACTACCTTGGAAACAGAAGCCGGGAGAGTGTCCAGTGCCGGAACAAGAAGGTGGCCTACCATCACCATCTTAACCCCATCCTTTATCAATCTTCGGAAAGGGTAGAGTTCGATGGATTCCAATCTCTCCATTGGAAACTTCAGGACAGGCAAAGCCTTGTGAGAATCCACCTCTGTGTCCCCGTGACCTGGAAAATGTTTGGCACAGGCCACGACACCTCCATCCTGCATGCCACGCATCACGGCAGAGCCGTAATCAGCCACAAGTTTCTTGTCTGGACCGAAACTTCTGTCCTTAATAGTGTTGACATCCGGGTGAAGATTCACATCCACAACCGGAGCAAAGTTTACATCAATCTTCATTGAATGCATGTCTCTGGCAATCTGCCGCCCCATCTCGTACATCAATCCTTCATCCGGAAGTTTGGCCAGGGCACCTTGGCGAGGATATTTTCGGAACTCGCTGACTCTCATCCCCAAACCAAATTCTCCATCAATGGTGACAGCTAACGGAATCTTCACCAGATTCTGCAAACGATTGCAAGTCTCAGCAGTCTGGTCAATATTGCCTTCCATAAGAATGATTCCACCGACCTGCTCTTTTGCAACGATGCTGTCAGCTTTAGCTTGGAAAGCGGAATCTCCTCCAGGATAAACATCCACAAAAACAAGCTGAGCGACTTTGTCGCGGACGCTCATGGTTTCGAGGATTGTACGGACTTGCTTTTTAACGGCTTTGTCTTTCTTTGACAGACCTTGGCATGGGATGGTCAACAAGAATGAAAGGAAAGACATGATCAAAATATTAATGTTATGTCTCATTTTATGAATATCTAAGATTAATCACCTGACTTCAAATCATTTCTCATAACTTGCCCTCTTCTCATCACGAACTTGAGGTCAATGTTGTCGTCATAGAACACGATGTCTGCATCCTTCCCTTTCGCAAGGGTGCCCTTCTTGTCATCGGCACCGATAATCCGTGCTGGAGTCTCCGATGACATCCGGACTGCATCCCCAAACGGAATCCCCGCTTGGACTGCAGTCTTGACGAGACGGTCCATCGTGGCAATGCTACCAGCAAGAGCGGAATGGTCAGACAGTTTGCAAACCCCGTCATCGATTACCACCCTTGGATCAAAGATGTGATCTGCTCCTCCGGCTGAGCACCCCAAAGCATCAGTGATAAGAGCTGTTCTGTCAGCGCCCTTAATCATCCAGATAAGACGAAGAATCACAGGAGGAATATGTTTGCCGTCTGCGATAACTTCAACTGTCATCTCCGGGATGGCGTAAATGCTCTCGACAGTGCCTTCATGCTTGTACTCTCGGACATTATGTACGCTAGTCATGGCATTGTAAAAATGAGTGGCATGAGTGAACCCAGAATCGAAGGCTTTCTTGACATCAGGATATTCAGCGACAGTGTGGGCTATTGATGCAAGGACTCCGTGAGCCGCCAAAGAGTGTCCAAATTCTTCCACACCAGGCAGTTCTGGGGACGCATCCCAACGACGGATTATCTTTGTGCTGTCAAGGATGGACTCATAGTCGCCTTTGATTGGAGGGGTTACATATTCAGGAATGATGGCACCTACCTTTTTAGGATTTAGGTAAGGCCCTTCGAAATGCAGTCCTAAGATAGGTGAATCAGGATCGGACATGAGTTTTTCACAGATCCTGACGGATTCCTTCATCGTGCTAACTGGACAGGCCGGCAAAGTTGGGAGGATGGAAGTCATTCCGTAATAGGCATGAGCCTCGACGGATGTCTTGAACGCCTCTTCGGTGCCTTCTATAAATTCGTGTCCACCTCCTCCATGGATGTGGATGTCAATTCCTCCTGGGACCACATTCATCCCTTGGGCATCAATAGTCTCTGCCTCCGGAATTTCAACTGAATCTTCAGTTATCTCTGAAATCTCACCATCCTTAATGATTACAGTGGCGTTCCTCGCTCCCGAAGGGGTGAAGACCTTTCCATTGACAATCTTTCTAACCTTCATATTCATTTCTTTAATACTTTTTGTCCATTACGCCATTCCAAAGAGCCGTTCTGAGGGTGCCGGTCGCATCGTCAGCATCATAGTCCCAACACATCAGTCCAGTCATTCCTCTGGTCATAGCCCATTCTGCCTTGATTGCTATGCTTTTAGCGTTGTCATAACCGGCATAAAAAGCTCCGGAAGCTCGCACAGAGATGTACGGACATTGGGCTTTTTCATCCCAGTTGTCAATTTTGTACAATGACGCATCCAATGTCAGAACCTTCTTGTAGTCGATTGATGTAGGGCTCTCCGAGAATGAATGTCTAGCATAGAACGGTACTCCGAAAATCATTTTCTCTTTCGGGAAACCCGCTTTTTCATATTCCTCAAAGGTTCTCTTCCAATCCCAGTAGGCAGTCGGATCGTCTATGGCACTGTGGTGATGAGGAGCGGCATCAAGGTCGTAGGTCATCACATTCACATAGTCCACGATGTCCTTAAGTGCTTTTAAGTCAAAATATTTACAAGTACCATCTTCACCAATCACCTTATCCTTGACATAACCGGCATAGGTCACAAGATAGCGCTTTCCAAGAGTTTCCCTAAGCTGACTCATCAGAAGAGTAAAGTTCTCTGTGTCGTGCAATGGGTCACATGCATGCCCACTCCAAGAGACCCCTGGCATCTCCCAGTCAATGTCCACACCATCTATCCCCCATTTCTGACAGAACGCAAGACAATCCTTGGCGAAAGCCTTACGACCAGCCTCGGTTGAAGACATCTTTGAGAAACCACCACCCTGGGCATTATCAGAATTGACTACAGTGTGAGAGAACGACAGAAGTATCTTAAGATCGGAGGCCTTTTTCTTCAGCTCTACAATCTGCCTGAATCTAGACTCATCGCCTTGAAGCTTAAAGCCTTTGTACTCTCCATCCTTGACATAGAGCTCCGCAAATGCATAGTTGATCTGAGTCACGGCCTTAACGTCCGGGATGGATTTCCCGTAGTAGGTGCAGTAAGCCACCACATTTCTTCCGGACACCTTATCCAGAAGAGCAGGCGTAGATTCTCCACCACTGGGAAGAGGGCCGCCTTTTTTGTAGTCATCCTTTTCGCAGGACGAAACGATAATGGCCATAAAACTTGCCATGATCATCAGAGTGCGTTTCATTGTTCGCATAATCAGTTGCGTTGATAAAGTTAATGAATAATCCTCAAAACAGCTTCTTATATTTCATTTTTTCAGGAGAAGCCTTGAAATACATCCTAGAAATGTCGCTATGAGAATATGTCTCCGGTACTTGATACATCTCAGGGATGTTAAACGATTGATTTTGGCTCAGATAGTACGAAGGCTCACGTTGAGGCAGGACAAAAGGTCGGCTGACACTGCCATCCTCTTCCACATGAGCGAAATACGGCCTGCCATAGACACGATCATCCCTCTTGGAAGCCCAGACAATCCATTTACCGCTAGAGCTCCAACTATGATAGGAATCTGAATATCTACCATTTACTCCAGCCAATGTGTCCACTTTCCCGGTCTGCCTGTCCAGCATCCACAAATCTGTCTCTGTGTGCCAGATAGGGAAAGTACCATAGTCCGAGACGCAGAAAAGAATATGTTTGCCGTCAGGTGAGCATTTCGGGAAGCTTACAGATTTCCCAATGGCAGAGGCATCAAAAACAAGGGACAGAGAATCCGACAACACACCAGTCTCAGGATCAAACGGTACGGAGTACAAATCATAGCGCATCATTTTGGTACTGTCAGGCTGAGGCAGGCTCTTCGCACGACAAAAATAGATGGTCCTCCCATCGGGAGAAAAACATGGGAAAGTTTCTTGATATTCTTCTCCACGGACAGAAGGGTTATCAGAGACTATGTTGTCTTGGAAGTCCGCAACGAACAGATCACTGGATGTGTCGAACACCTCCAACCTTTCCATATTCCCGGAATGGAGAATCGGCATAATCTGAGCAGTAGTGAATATTCCAAAACGCCCTGACCTTTCAATCTCTCCATAAACGGCTGCCCCAGCAGTGCTGTCAGTCTTTGTGTCTAATTTGCGCAGAGTCCCGTCCTTTGCATAGAAAGTGCCTCCAGACTTGCCCCTGACGTGGAAGAATGTGGCAGGAGAATCCGCCCTGTTCGATGTGTGGCAGTTCATACACGAATGATCAGTCGTGTTGTTGTCGCCTAGGATTCGGACCTTGTAGCTTTCGAGGTCGCGTTCTTCGACCGAATGCAAGTTCCAAACTTCGTAAGCCGGCTCAATCAGCCTATAACTTAGGTATTTGTCTATCGGGTCTAGCGAGATGTCCCAGAAGAACTTCTGAACGACAGAACCTCCTTGGGTCACAGACACTTGCAGCCTATTCCCTTTTTCATTGTTCAACATCGAGTGCCACTTGCTCAAAGGGAACACGATTCTGGAAGCCTTGGACTTGAATCGGTAGTTCCTTTGTGGGCCGGAAATCAAGACCTCAACTCGGCCTTCAACCCCTTCCAGCATAAAATTCAAGGGAGCGATGTTGAACGGAATCGCAATGTCTCGGTAGTCGGGAGTCATGGCAAAACTGTCCGAAGGATCTACGGAAACTGATTCACGGCATCCTAAGGCAGCAGCCAGCAACAAGATAGCAATGACAAGTCTTTTATAGTGTTCTCTCATTTTGGTTGCGCGAAATAATAGTAGTACCAATATGTCTTCCCGAAAATCGAGTCCGGTGTCATAGCAACCCCATCCTCGCGTCTTGAGACGAAATCAAGACACATTTCGTACACGTCTGAGGCTATGGCATATTCAGAAAGTTGCTCCGTTGGTGAGATATTCTCGTCAAAGGTCATCATCAGTGCCTGCTGGTACAATGCCGGAGCGGAAGAGTGCTTTGGCTTGTAGTAGGTGTCATAGTCTATTCTGAAAGAGTCGAGGTCCTTTATCATAAGATCAAGGCAAAGCAAACGGTCCAACGCAGCATCGTTTTCTCTTGCAAGATTACGAAGAGAGGCGAACCAATCATTTGCACTGAAAAGGACGTCTTCGACACTATTTTTTACCGGCAATCGCTCACCTGACTCCAGCATTGAAAGCACAGATGAAGCCCACGTGGCATGAAGTGACGTTCTTTCAAGCATGCCTGCGTACTTTTTCGCGGCAGCAAAGTCACCATTCGCCATCGCTATCTCACAAAGTCTCCGGACCATCCTAGAGGAACGTTGCCTCGGAGTGAAAGTCATGCCAAGAAGAGCGGAATGCTGTGCCTGAGCGAAATCCCCACAAGCCATCAGAGCCTCAACGCTGTCAAAGACCCTCCTATAACCAGTATTCTCATTGACACTGAGGAACAAACCTTTCCATAACGGTTGATAGGCTTCAAGAATATCCTCTGGCAGCCTACCGTTTCGACTTGAGGAAGTGTTGTAGAAATAGGCTCCCGTCACACTCTTGTACGGATTGGCCTTGCCCATTTCATGGGCTTTATCCCATTTTCCGTAATACGCCAGAGAACTGATTTTAATATCCCATTCCTCTTTAGGCTTTACTGTAAAGCAGAACAATGAAACGACCATCCAGCCGCAAATAATCATCAAGAATCGTCTCAGCCATCTGTCAGAAGAGACGCTTAAAGTAGCAGCGAGCAAAGTGCCGGCCTCAACGGCAAAAATGAAAGCAATGTGTCCGAAATAGTAGCCAGGGACAATCGGAAAGACAAAAGCCTGAGTAGCGGTAAGCATGTAGGCATTTCTCAACAGAAGAATCTCTGCTGTCTCCAAAGCCAAAAGGAACAATCCGTACCACGGTTCCTTCCTATTTCTGAAAAGGAGCAAGGCCAAAAGAAGAAAAACTCTGGCTCCGAGCAGAGGATAGCCGAGCAGCAGTGCTAGAATCTCAATTGGCTTTTGTAAACGTCTTTGGCTCATTTGGCAAGCAACGGCCATCCAAACGGCCACTACCGAGCCGATGGTCATACTGACTGGATATTCGGAAATACAAGAAAGGGCGCCTTCCAAGAAAGTGGGAATCAGCGCAATAAGAAATGGAGAAAACGCCCCTTCTCTTTTTAGGAAGATAGCCATCCCGATCCAAATCAGAACACAAAGCAGAGTCTGAGCCACAGGAGCGAACCCTATTAGCATGAAGAACTGTGTCAGCCAACCACCTGCCAGTTCGCTCAGAAAAGCCGGTTTCTTTAGAAACGACAGGACAAACGTGCGATCAAGCAGAAAATAATCCGCCTGTTCCTTGAAGGCGAAATGGTACGGGCAAAGGGTCTGGAACAGGGTCCAAAGCCCTAAGAAAGCCACGCCTGCGAGGAACAATTGTCTTTGTGTAGATTTCTTAGTTGACATCCGGACGGTAATTGTTAATTCCCAGTGAGTCCAACTCTCTCTTTTGTGAATCAGTCATAACCCGCTCATAAATGTAATACAAATACCCTCCCAGCGGATTAGGATTGTTCCGTATTACGTCCATCGTCACAGATTCCACATCATCCCCTTGCTGAAGTTTCTCTTTCCAAGACTGGAGTGCTTCGTTCAGGGGTGTGCCACAAGCCGAACTTATGGTGTCCAAACGAACTTCAAGCGTTCCTGGTTCCACCACGACAAGAAGCCTTTGTACAAACGAAGCGCGAGCTTTGTTTGAGATGGTGACATCACACATCCTCACGGTGGACGCATCCGCCCGGAAGCAGAACCTGCCGTTCTTCACTTTGGCGGAATCGACCGTCTCCGCAGTAGCATGAGGAACAGGCACAAGGAATATGGTCTGGCCGTCGTAGCGACTGTCAATGCTGCCATCTATCGTCATGGTCGCTTTCCTCGAACAACTGACGATAAGTCCAACAGCGAAAACCAGCATGAGTAAATGAATATGCGTGGATGTCATCAGCAGATGAAATTATGAATATTCAAGAGTTAAAGGTTGGAGGGCCAACGGTTCCCCAGTTGGCCCACCTTCCTTTGAAGCACGGCAGTTGTTATTTCACAGCCTTGAAGTAAGCGTACCAACCATAGTCACTCCAGTCCGCCATTGCGGAAGAAGGGGTCTTATGGAAGATCGTAATGTAGTCATTGTCAAAAGTGAGCAGGTAGAAAGAGTTGTTCTGTCCCTGTCCGACTTCATCGTACTTTGCTCCGATTGTAGGAGCAGTGGTCACAAGACTGCCAAGCACAGCGTCCTCCGGAACATCTTTGTTGAATCCGAATGTTCCCGTGGCCTTTACGGAGCCGTCAGCATTGTAGGTAGTCATCTTGCTACCTGCATATTCAAACACCATCTTTTCGTCCGCAGAGACATCGCTCATCTTGACATTGCCCCACCAGCAGAAGTTAGACTCCGGGGTGTAGCCGGCAGAAGCGTACTTCCAGCCACCGTGTGCTCCCATGTTGCAGACAGAGCCCCAAGAGACCTCTCTCCAAGTCCAAGTCTTCTTCGCGTCTCTGTCAGCTTTGTCCTTGGCTCCGGTCAGATAGCCGGCCCACGGATCAAAGACATTGGTGACAGTGATCGGGAAGTGCGCTGACTCAACGATCTTCCCTGCGGAAAGGGCCACATAGTACACCTCGAACTCTCCGTTAGACTCATAAGTGTAGGAGCAGCTGTCACTTTTGAGGATAGTCTCACCCATGGAAGTGACAACATGCCACACACCTCCGATTTCCGGACGGTCATTCTTGAGAGTGATGATCTGATCCCCTTCCACAGCTGTGTCCGTGTTAGGGTACGGTTGATCAACATGGAGGTAGGATGTAAGTTCTTCCGATGTAACAGGAGTTCCGGCATTGGTGATGTAGTCGTCACGTAACGACTTATCCTCTATCGGACTACATGCCACTGCGCTCACAATAAGCGCCATAGTCGTGATTATGCTAATCTTTTTCATGATCTCTTCTGCTATTTGAAGTTATTCCAATCCACGAATGCGGCTGAAGCGTCCCATCCTGGGTTTTGCTCAAGCGTTCCACCAGCGATGTCTATCTCATCCTGAGGAATAGGCCAATAGCCTTGAGTCTGTTTGAGACGGGCTGCATAGTCATACTTTACCATCGGGGTAACTATTCCTTCATTAATCAGGTCAAAACCAGTCTGCTCATTAAGAATCTTTCCCGCAGACTCAAGGCTTGGACCAGCCCAACGGAGAAGGTCAAACCAACGGATCGACTCGAACGCAAGCTCCCAACGACGCTCGTTTTGGAGATTCTCCAGAGAGTAAGACACCGGAGCCAGATGGCTTCTCTCTCTTACTCTGTTGATGCCATCAGCGGTCTCGGTAAGTTCAGAGTGCATGAGCAACACATCAGCGAAACGGATGTGGATGAGGTCGGTAGTCTGAACAAGCTGTGCGGAAGTCTGAGCCGTAACACCCGGATTCTCAACAAGAGCCCAAGAGTTCTTGAAAGAGTTGGATTCGTCATCCCACGCGCCCACATTGATGTACTTTTTCTGGAAGTAACCGGTCTGCTCGTAGTAACGATAGGAAACGGTGTAATCTGGCTCACCCTTGTCGAGTTTTCTGTCAAGAAGGACGTTGCCCTTGTTGTTCGGATCGTACGCAGTGTAGGACCAGACAGAACCAGTGAGACGCGGATCCTCTGTGTAACCATCTGTGTAAGCCTGTTTTGCAGCCCAATCTTTCCACTCATCAACCATTTTCGGAGAGACAGGTCCAGCACCCCAACCGAAGCTGAAAGGATAGCTTTGCTTGATGTCTCTGTTGTCGTTTGATGGAGAGCAGAACATTGACCACGTGTTAGAGAACCAAGTGTAGGTCCAGTTTGACGTGAGGTTGTGCTTATTTGCGAAAACAGTCTCCACGCAGCTGTTTCCAACCCAGTGCAGGTCATGATCTATCGGGTACTGATACCTGTAGCCGGAATTGTTGCTATTGACCGTGGTGTTGGTGTAGCCCCAGATCTCACGTTGATCCTTCACAAGGTCGTGACCGGAATTGTTGATGCAATCCTCAAGATGTTCGATAACCTCAGCCTTGGTCGTTCCGCCAGGAAGAGTTTCTTTCCCGTAACGTCCAGTGTAAAAGAGGAACACACGGGCAAGCATTGCCTCAGCGGCATATTTGGTTGCATGGCCGGTCATTGGGGAGCCGGCAGTGTAGATTTTCTTCGGCATCAAGCTAATGGCCTGAAGGAGGTCGCTTTCGATGACAGTGTAAACTTCATCAACGCTAGCTCTTGGAAGATTGACAGTCTCAGTGTTGGTCCTTAGTGGAACGCCACCGAAAACCTGAACAAGCTCGTTATAAGCAAACGCGCGAAGGAAATATGTCTCGCCAATAAGACGATTCATCTCCTCTTCTGAGGACCATGATTTCACATTTCCGAATGATGCGAGGGCACTATTGGCTCTGTTGATGAGTGTGTAGTCGCGTTCCCACAATGAAAGCCATCCATTGAGATTGTCCTTGTACAAGAGGAAGTTAGTTGCACAGTTTCCTGAGTAAGAAAGGTTGCCTCCAAGACAATCATCTCCGGCAAGCTGAGCGATATAGAACTGAGAAGAGGCTTCAGGACTCTCGAAAAGCAGATGGGCATAGATAGCTGTTACCATCTCCTGAGCGTCTTTCTCTGTCTCCGGGAAATTCTCGGTTGTCTTCTGAGTAAGGTTTTTGGTGTCGAGAAAGTCCTCGCACGCAGACATTACAAACACCGTTGCCACGGCAAGGGCTAGATTGATTATGATCTTTTTCATATTCATTTCTCCTTCTAAAATTTGAGGTTAACTCCGAAAAGGATGGTGCGGGCGCTTGGGTAGTAGCCCAAGTCAATGCCTTGAGCCCAGCCGCTGCCACCTCCGTAGCCGATCTCCGGATCCATTCCGGAATATGAAGTGAATGTAAAGAGATTCTGTCCAGTCACATAGACACGGCATGTCTTGAGAGGGAACTTCTTGAACGCCTTGGCAATGTCGTAGCCAAGGGTTATGTTCTGCACCTTGAAATAGTCTCCATCCTCAATGTAAAGAGAAGAGATTTTGTTCCAGTTGCTGTTTGAAGAGCTGGCAAGACGAGGGTACTTGTTAGAAGAGCCTTCACCTGTCCATCTTTTCAGGATGTCAGTGGTGTAGTTGTTCAGCGGTGAAGAGGAGAAGTCCCTATAGCACTTGAAGATCTGCTGTCCGAACGCACCGAAGCCAGACACTGAGAGATCTATTCCTTTCCACTCAACATTGAAGGATAATCCTAGCGTGAAGTCAGGATGAGGATCTCCAATCATAGTACGGTCCTTTGCATCAATTACTCCATCGTTGTTAGTGTCAACATAGATGACATCGCCCGGATTGGTGTTGTCCCCATTCAAGAGAGCACCTTCATAGGCATCAATCTCTGCTTGATTCTGGAACACACCTGCAGTCTTGTAGCCGTAGAAATAGCCGATCGGCATTCCTACCTCAGCCCGGTAGAGTTCCTCTGCTCCCTCCCAAGGGATGCTGCCCGTTCCATGGATAATTCCATCGGCATTGGCGATCTTGGTGACTTTGTTCTTGTTGTGTGCTCCGGTAAGGTTAATACCATAGAACACATCTCCAAGATTGTCATTCCAGTGCAATCCGAACTCCAAGCCTTGGTTCTTGACGTTTCCGCCATTGACATAAGGAGCATTGGCACCATAGGAGTAAAGTACAGGAGCCACCACGAGCCAGTCTTTTGTGAGTTTGTTGTACCAATCGAACTCTACACCCAGGCGATTGCCAAACAGCCGTGCATCAAAGCCGATGTTGGTTTGCTCGGAAGTTTCCCATTTCAATTCGGAGTTGGTGAGCTTGTAGGCGTAGGTTCCGATGTCACGTTTGTCAATGACGTCTCCAAAAACATAGCCACCGTAGCCATTGTTAGAAGTCACGAGTGAAAGGTATTGGAAGCCGGTCACATTGCAGTTACCGTTCTGTCCCCAAGATGCGCGGAGCTTGAAGAAATCAAGAACTCCGTCAAGTCCAAGTCCTTTAAAGAAGTCCTCGTTGGTGATGACCCAACCGGCAGAGAATGAAGGGAAATAGCCCCAACGGTAGCCTCTGGCAAAGACAGAAGAACCGTCTGCACGCATTGTGGCAGAAGCCATGTACTTTTCTTTCCAGTTCCAGTTCGCACGGGCGAAGAAGGATGCAATAGAGTTCTTCTGGGAAGGAGAACCACTGATGCTTGACATTGAAGAAGGTGTCGTGGACACGTTGGAAAGGTAAGCATGTTCAAGATCTCCAAAGTTGGAATTAACATTGCTTGCACTGAGGGACTCACCATAGCCCCATTTCTCCAGAGAACTTCCGATAAGGGCGTCAATCTGATGCTCAGCGATGTTGAAGGAGTAGCTCGCAGTGTTTTCCCATGACCAACGGTTCGACAAAGACATGCTCTGCGAAACCTGGTCCATTTCTCTCTTAGCTGTTGCATCAAGGTCATATTCAGGCATGTAGGAGCGAGAGCTTGACGCGCTCATCATGTAGCCGAACTGGCTCTTGATGTTGAGGTTGGCGATTGGTTGAAGCACGGCATACACACTCGCCTGAAGATAATGGCTCTTCGACACATTCTGGTTAGAAGCGTAGTCCATGTAGGCGATCGGGTTCTTCGCTGCTCCGTTGGCAGTGTCCCAATTATAGCCGTCTGCCACCCTATCCTCATAGACATAATAGCTTCCATCAGAATTATAGGCAGGCATGAGCGGACTCATGACAAGCATGTTGTGGACTCCATTCCAATAGATACCCTCAGTAGCGAAAGCACCTGTGGTCTTCTGATAGCGGTAGTTAAGGGTCTGTCCGACTTTCAGGATGTCCAACGAACCCTTCTTAAAGACAGTGTTCTCAGAGTTTACCCTAAAGTTATATCGGTCAAGATGAGGTATGGCAGAAGGAACTCCCATCGTGGCATCCTGCCCAGTGTAGGCAAGTCCTATTGAATATGTTCCCGTCTTCGACCCGCCAGTAACATTCACAGAATGGTTCTGAACCGGAGCATCCTCATTAGTGATTTCCTTGAGCCAGTTGGTACCAGTCCAACCTTCTTCCTTTATTGCTTTATAGATACGTGAGCCGATGTAGTTCTCCCAGTTGTAAGGAGCAAGACCGTCCATCATTCTGGACTCATCCTGAATCTGCATGTACTCGTTTGCGGACAAAAGCGTAGGAATCTTATAAAGGTTCTGAAGACCGAAGTAGCCATCATAAGTGACAGAAGCCTGTCCCTCTTTTCCCTTCTTTGTTGTGATAAGGATAACACCATTAGCGGCTCTTGCTCCGTAAATAGCAGCTGAAGCAGCGTCTTTCAGCACATCAATGGATTCAATGTCGGATGGATTCAGTGCGGAGATGCTTCCGTTGGCCACTCCATCCACAACGTACAGAGGAGCGGAATCACCGATTGTGCCCAGTCCACGAATGTTGACCTTGAAGCCTGAACCAAGGAATCCATTATTCTGGACGATGTTGACACCAGGAGACTGGGACTGCAATGCTCCGAGCACATCCACAGTGTTGAGTTTGGCGATGTCTTCTCCCTTAACCTGTACAGTTGAACCTGTGACAAGTTTCTTTTTCTGAACGCCATAGCCGACAACGACGACATCATCAAGCCACAGCTGGTCTTCTTCAAGAGCGATTTTGATTCCATCAGAAGCTTTTACCTGACGTGTGACATAGCCCATCTGAGACACCTCCAAAATGGTTCCAGATGAGACATCAATCCTAAAGGTACCGTCAACGTCCGTAGATGTTCCTACGTTTGTTCCATGTACAAGAACATACGCTCCGACAAGAGGTTGTCCGTCCGAGGCAGAAACCACGGTACCGCTCAGAACAGACTGCGCGCTCAATGGGATTATACCAATCCCGAAAAGCGACAGCACAGCAGCACAGACCTTGAGAGTCCAAGGAATGAGAGAGTGTTTTTCTGTGTGTTGCATAACAACTGTTTTTGGGTTGATTTAAATTGGTAAAGATAAAGATCCCCCTTTCCCCACCCTGAGAGCCTTCCGGAACACGGTGGTTCCAACAAGGCGGACAGAGGGGAATCTTTATGTGTTTCAGTGTTTTTTTAGGGATTAACTAGCAGCCCTTAACGCTTTCTTTATAGGCAGCGATGCACTCGGCAAGGCGCTCTCTAGCGGTTGTGTCACCTGGGATGTTGTGAGATGGATTGATGTGAAGTTTCACTCCACGGTCGGCAAGAATCTCGCAGACTGTCGTGATGATCATCCAAACGCAAGTAACAGAAGCCATTGTGGAAAGAGGACCAATCTTGTCGAAATGGTTTTTCAAAGTCACAGACGCATCCTGAAGAGGGCAGCATGTGTCCACTACATAATCAGCGATCTGGAAAAGGTTCTTGCCACCTGAGTGACGAGGCTTTTTGTCACCTGTTCTGCTGGCAGATCCGCAGACAATGACCTTCATTCCACGCTTGTGGGCCTCATTGGCGACATCAATGTTCACTGCGTTAACACCAGTGTGGGAGAAAATCCAAAGAAGATCATTCTTGTCAAAATTCCAGCTCTGCATGATCGCCTGGCCATAGCCTTCTTCTCTCTCAAGCCACAGGAACTGATTGATACCCATCTCACCTACGATGTGTGTAAAGAATGTGAGAGGGAGCTCACAGAGAGGATGGAATCCTACGATACCACCGATTCTTGGATACATCTCCTCAATTGGAAGGTTTGCGTGACCGCAGCCGAAAGTGTGTACGAGATGACCTGACTGGATGCAGTCAGCCATGACCTCGGCTACTTTCTTGATTTGTTCCATCTGAGTTGCTTCGATTTCATTCATTACATCGAAAGCGTTCTGTTTCCATTCGTTTGCTAACATTGCTTGTTGATTTTAAAGTTAAACTATTAAGTAATTTGAATATTCATAAAATGTCATTTCTTCATCCGCGATGAGACTTTGACAGCTATAGGTACGAGTACCATCATGCTGGCAACTGCTGCGGCAAGAAGGATCGGCAAATAAATCTGGTGCCCGGCATCAAAAGCAGCTCCGGTCATTTTGTTGAAAGCATACTGTCCCAACAGGGCTATGAAAAGAGCTATCGAAATGGCAGTACCAGACAATTCTCTGAAAGCTCCACCTATGTAGTTGAGTATGACTGGATAGGTTGCACCGACTCCGAAGCCAATTAGAATCATTGAGAGATAGGCTGAGACCACACTTCCAGTTCCAAAAAGCAGCAACAGCACTCCAGCGAGGGCGGCAGAAAGATAGGAATATAGAGTACCGAGCGCACCCAATTTTCCAAGGATTGCACCAAGAGGAAGTCTTCCTACAAGCATCCCGATAGTGAACCATGTCATTGCAAGAGTTGCGGAGGACATACTCATCTCCCCTTTGTCACACAGATAGGAGACCGTAAAGTTACCTTGCGCACCCTCAAAACCGCTTTCAAAGAAAAGGACTATGGCAAAGAGCAACAAGGCTGGATACTTTAGAAGGCCAAGAGACTTCTTTACCGACAAGTTCTCTGTTGGTTTGGCGGAAGGGAAGCGGATTATCATGAAGAAGAGTATGAAAACCGCCATCACAGCCGACACAGCGTTCAAAGGCATGGTGTAGTCAACTATGAAATAATTCAGCAGAGTCCACAGCAAGGCTCCCACGCAATAAAATGCTCCGAGAAGGCCAAGGCGACCGCCCCTCTTGTCATCGTCATAAATGTCTGACACAAGTGCATTTGTCTCACCGTTTAGAATGCCTCCACCTAGACCAAGGCAAAAAATGGAAGCATGAAGCATCTCAATCTCTCTGAAATTCGCCAATCCTTGAAGTCCCGCAAGGGCAAGTACAGAACTGGCAACCAACAGCCATTTGTAGCCAAAACGGTCAACCACAGGGCCGAACAAGATAGTTCCCAAGAGTATTCCCAAGGACATCGTTGATGGAAGACTGTTAGCACCTACAACAAGGCTGTTAAGTTTTCCGAGAATCGGAGCCAAAGAAAGCATCGCGATTCCGAAGAATGCCATCCCAGCACAAGCTGAAACAAAAACTGATGTGGTGGAATATTTACTCATATCAACAACCTTTTTCATGTCAACCTAAAGTTCTGAATGCCAAATACGCTGATCCGTATAAGGCAGCTTCTCCCTGAACCTCGGAGACGCGGAACTCCACGTTCTTCATCGCGATCGGCTGTCCCCATTTACAAGCCTCGTCATAAATCCTTCCGATAAACTCCTCTGCGGGGCCGAAAACGCCTCCCCCGAATATCACTTTTTCCGGATTCAGCAGGCTGACCATGTTTGCAGCGGCCATCCCCCACATCTCAACAGCCTTGTCCAAAACCTTCGCAGCAAGACGGTCCCCTTTGTGATAAGCATCAAAAACATCATGGGAGGTAATCTCCTCTATTGGCTTGCCACTCATCACTCCTGAATAGTTGCGGTTGCAACGTAGAGAGCGTTGCATCTGAGTGGCAATGCCGTTGCCTGAGGCATAATATTCAAAGCACCCTGTAGGAATATATTCCTGTTGATACGGGTAATGAAGTGCCATCCAACCAGCTGCACCGATGATGTCTTCCGCTCCGTGCAGCACCCTTCCGTCAACCAGGATACCGACCCCGATGCCAGTTCCGACCGCAATGTAGATGGCATTGTCGCACCCTTTGGCGGCACCTTGCCAAACCTCGCCAAGTATGTAGCAGGTCCTGTCACTCTCGATTTCCACTTTCACGTCAGGACCGACCACATCAGTAATCCGCTTTTTGAGGGGATATTTTTCCCAACCGGGAATATTCGGAGCCCAAACAACTTCCTGCTTGGAAAAGACAATTCCGGGCACACATATTCCCACAGCATCTATCCTTTCACCATGATACGAGCCGTGCAAGGCTTTGATGAGGTCGGTCACAATGTCTCCCACAGCATCACCTTTCGCCCCATCAAGGAGTTTTACTTGCCTGGCGTACATCTTCCCAGAAGCTTCGAAAACCGCTCCCAGAGCCTTGGTGCCCCCTAAATCTATAGCTATTATCGCCATAATTCTACTCCAATGTTAGAGTTCCTTAAATGTACCGAAGGAATATCCACGCGCACGAAGCCCGTCAATGATTTCATCCAGATGAGAATAGACACGATCCTCTTTCGTCCTGCCTGGGTAGTTCATTGCATGGACGAGAATGACAGCTCCGTTGAGACCGAATTTGTCGTCAAAATCCCAAATGTTCTGAACCAAAGTCTCGGCACTACGATAGCCAGCCTCACCCTTTGCAGCCCAATCGAGCCCTGTAACTAGTCCAGAAGTCGGATTAACTAGCTTGTAGCCAAGCCCTTTAAGAATATACGCTGAAAACTCGTTACATGTCTCGTAAGGTGGAATCATCCAGCTAAACTGCTCTTTCTTAAGTCCGAAACGCTCAAGCTCGGCTTCCATGTTATGAATATCACGGACAAGAGAATCAGCTGTCACCAGATTTGTACGTCCCTTGCAGAGCAAAAGATGCTTGTCGGAATGGGCTGACAGATAGTGTCCTTCTCTGATGATTCTTTTGATCGGAGCCTTGTACTTTGACTGCCTAAAGCACTCACCGGTTGGGAAGAATGAACCTTTCACTCCTTTGGCTTTGAGGGTGTTTAGGACGGGAACGACTCCATCAAAATTCTCGAAATGTCCTTTATCATCGGAGCTGTAATGCGCTGTGAAGACAAGATAGACCTTCTTTTCGTTAGCGTTAGCCCTATCCACAACTCCATTTTTGTCTTTCTTCATCCCTTTGAGAGCCGCCCCCTCCATCTCGTAAGCAGAGAACGGGAAGGTAAGAGATGCCGTTCCATCCATAGTAGGCTCATTCGTAGAATAGTCGCGGGTGCTGTCATGGTAAACCATTGTTCCCGGCTGGACATCTAGATAATTGATTCCTCCCTCCATATTCACGCCTTTCAGACTTGAGAATATGGTGCTGTAAACAGGGCCGTCAACAAGTCCCCCCGTGGTGTTGCCAAAATGCAGATTCACGATGAAGGAATGTGGCTGGGTTGGATAGACCTCTGCACCAGGCATTTCCACGATCATGCAGACACCCCATGGGTTGCAGCCAAGCAACCAGTCCCGGAGCGCGCCTTCCATTTCCTTGTAAGTCTCATCTCCTGTTAGCTGACGGTAGAGAATGCACTGAGTCAGCATGGCAGTTGTGAGATTGTTGGAGCACCAAATTGATGGGATTCCATAGAGGAAAGGAGTCCCGTCAGCCTTTTCGAATGTTCTCTGGATTCCAGACCTTAAATTTCTGACGAACTCTGCAGAGACTCTGGCATTGCCATCTTTGGCAAGATGATAGTGTCCCATGTTCATGAACGGATACCACTGGTAGTGCCTTGCGCTGTCGGCTCCCATCCAAGGGGTCACAGGCTCTCTTCTGGCATATTCAATAGCTTGGGAAAGATACTTTGCATCTCCAGTGCTATGGAACATTTCCATCGCAGCGAGCTCCATGTCATCAACCCAGTTATCTTCCTCATAAATATAAGGTGAGACGACTGAAGCAGTCTGGCACACTCCCGGCTTGTCAATTCCAAGCTGGTAGGCCCCGGCAGCCTTTGCACCTATCTTGGCAGCGAACTCTGGATAAAATGGAGCAAGGATCTTTGCACCAAGAGCAAAGTCCGAAGCGAATTTACCTACCGTGCTTGAAGTTCCAGTGGTGGCATTGGTAAACTTATACCTCTGCTGAGGCTCACCGGTTACAAAATAGACCGGACGGCCATTATTCTTTCCCCAGCCATAGTCAGCGATGTCTTTTGCCGGTTCACGCATTCCCACATGGTCACGGTCATCAGCAATCTGGTTGTAGAACTCACCCGGTTCAGGATTCATCCTGTCAAGCCAGTCCAAGCCCCAGTAAATCTCATCAATGATGTCTGGAATGCCATTCTTACCTGGAGTCCCATCTGCAAGGTACTCATCCCCAAAAGCTTCAGGGTTGCTTTGATAGGCAAACATCATCTGATAGATGGCATTGGCCGAGGTTGTCGTGTACTGAAGACAGTCCGAAGCATCATGCCAACCTCCACGCACGTCTATCCATTGTCCTTCCTTTGTAGGATGGTAGCGAATATACCCATCTTTTACATGGCAACTATCTTTCATGAAAGGATTCCAACCGCAGCGCTGCTGGCGCATGTAATTAAGGACAAAGTCTGCAGCACCATCGTAAGCACCTGTACTGATTCTGATCTTTGAGGATTTCGCCCCACCAGCCAGAATGATATAGTCTCCTTCAGCTGTAACCTTCGAAAAATCAAGTCTTACGGTTGTTTTCAACTCACCAAGTGCGCCTGTGTTCCTCACATCCTCTGACTTTGAGACGTACACCGTCTTTCCCGTGGCAGCATCAACTACAGAAAAAGACTCTATCACATGCGGCTCTTTGTCATTGCTGACATAAACCGCAACCTTGGAGGCATCCGGAAGATAGCCTACCTGGTTAATCCGAATCCACTTCCCGGCATTTGCCTGGAATGACACAGCCATTAACGACAGGGCTGTAACAATAGATAATCTTAAAGACTTCATCTGGCTTTATTTTTAGTGTTGGGTCAAATATAATACTTTTTAATCAACAAACAAGCGATTAAATATAATATTTTCTAACCAGTACGATTAAATATTTTACTAAATGATTGAATATTAATGAATAACACAAGGATGAATTAATAATACTTTTTAATCAAAGCTAAATAAAGCTTTTCAATAGTTCTTCAGCTTAGGACAACATCATATCATAATAATATCAAACCATGGCCACTTCGATGATTGGTGAGTTCAGTTGACCGTTACTATATTATATAAAGGGTAATCGGTGGCTTTTTCGGGCATATTCGTTGCCGGAAATGATATGCAACGACAATTGAGAACACAATAATAATGTTCCTTTGTAGTAAAATGATAAACTTATGGTTACACAAGCTAAATATTTACCAGTCTCTGACTTTCAAGAAGTTTATGGCATCATTCAGGCACATAGACAAAGAGTGGCAGGTGCTGTCAATAGGGAGTCTCTGACTATGATATGGGAAGTAGGAGGCTATATAAGTAATAAGCTTCGTGATACAGAATGGGGAGATGGCATTGTCCGACAACTGGCAGAGTACATCTCCACCCAAGATGCTACTGTGCGTGGATGGAGTTACAGGACACTATACAAAATGGTCCAGTTCTATGAGACTTACAGCTCATCAAGTTTTATAGAGTTGGTCAGGCAGTTAGAACTCCAACAACACGCGAAGTCAAAACCAGCGCAAAACACATCTGACGTTAGCGTCACCATACAAACAGATCAATTGATAGGTGATGAATTTGTGCCGATAAGATTGGCACAAATTCCAAATATTTTATACTCAACAGGATGGAGCAATCACCAAACAATCATGAGCCGTTGCAAAACCGACAATCAACGTCTATTCTATATGCTGTACGCAGAACGTGAGCATCTCAAGAATAAAGAACTTGAACGAGCGATTAAAACTGACACAATGTCTTCTCTTCTAAGAAGCAAGGATGTGCAATCCGCAATTTCAATCATTATGGATTATTAATAAAGAGACATTGAGCCCAATATTTCAACCATCCGTGTAAAAACTATAGCAACGATTTGAGGGCATAGCGTCGTCGTGGAGGGCATTCGATTAAAAATCAGACAGTAAAAAGAACCTTCTCCTATCGCTTCGTGGCGGGAGATGATTCGTTGATTCAGCTCATTATTAAGGCCTTAGGGTCCACGGCTACTCAGCGACCGAGCTGTTTCCTGATTCCGACTTGCCTCCCGTCGAGCGGCACCCTTTCGAGCCGTTCCTGCCGGTTAATGCAAAAGTGCTGATGCTTGGGAGTTTTCCACCGCAATCCAAACGCTGGAGCATGAAGTTCTACTACCCGAATTTCATCAACGACATGTGGCGGATCCTTGGACTGATTTTCTTTGGTGACAAGAACCGTTTCGTGGACGTTGCCGCCAAGAAGTTCAAACTGGAGGACATTGTCGATTTCTGCACCAAGGCCGGCATTGCGATGTACGACACCGCCTACCACCGCCTCTTCTCCGACATCGGAATGGTGTAAGCGCATATTCAAAAGCTGTCTTAACTGAAAACATATTTGGATATGTTATACAAATATTATATTTTTGCAACCAAAAATATAATATTACAATGGATTCAGTAGCAATCAGCAGAAAACAAACCGCGTTCAGATTAAGAGAAGACCTTCTGGATAAACTTAAAATAGCGGCAAGAAGAGAAAACAGAAGCCTGAACAACTATGTCGAGAGCGTCTTGATGGACGTTGTTTATAGAACGCCCAATGCTGAAACTTTGTCCGCAATGAGAGATGCTCGCTCCAATGAGAATCTAAGAGAAGTTGATCCGTCCAGTTTAGATTCTTTCATAAAATCTCTTGAATGAAAACAATAGTAACTACCAGACAGTTCAGGAAAGATATCAAGAAATATCTTGG
>CAKUSF010000021.1 GCA_934678915.1 uncultured Bacteroidales bacterium | reverse complement strand
TAGGTCACGTTGTCGCACGGAATAAGGCTGTTGTCCCAGTCCATCTTACAGTTGTCGTCAGTGATGAAGAACTCGAACTTGTCCTTGTCCACCGGCTTCCCGGAAAGGTGCTGGAGCACGACCTTGAAATTGTTGGTGTTCTTCATCAGAGGCAATGTTACCATGACTGTCCCTTCGTCGGCAGTGAAATCTGCATCATCGAGGTACCCATAGTAAAGGTCGTCTATCCTTCCGTCCGTGTAGGCGGAACCATCTGCGTCACTCTTATGGTTGAGTGCGCAGCCCAAATCGTTCCGCACTTTGGCCTGAGGAAATGTCCAAGACTTGTACTCATCAGCATCGCACCAGGCAAGCAGTCCATACTTCCCGGCAGGCACATCGACTTCCATTGAATATCCTTCCACAGCGAGAGCGTCACCGCTTTCGGTCTTT
The DNA here is from genome assembly GCA_934678915.1 of uncultured Bacteroidales bacterium. Classification (GTDB taxonomy): domain Bacteria; phylum Bacteroidota; class Bacteroidia; order Bacteroidales; family UBA932; genus Cryptobacteroides. The sequence goes on along the minus strand of CAKUSF010000021.1, from coordinate 22,300 downwards.
GACCAGACTATGCCGCCATCCTCATCAAGCACATAAAGAGTAACACTGTGCACTTCATGTGCGAAGGCGTCAGCGAACTTCATGTTCATGTCGTAGCGGAACTTCACGCGGTAGGAGACATCGCAGTCTCCCTCGCCCTCGTAGATCAGTCCGCTGCAGGAGACAGCCATTCCACCCGCCAGTGCCATGGCAAGTAGTCCGATGAATGTCTTTTTGAATACAGACAGCATAGCAGTTTGATTAGTTTAATCCTTAAAATGAAGGTGGCCGCACCGGTTTCTATGGCCCGGCCACCTTGCTGAAGATGTAGTTTTATGAAAAAAAGGTTTATCGACTAAAGATCTACGGTTTGCTTTACAACCTTCCATGAGAGGACATTGATCTTCGCAGCAACGTAGTAGTTCTTGGTGTCGTCATCGTTAGGAACGATGTTTTCTTTAGGATCGTTGACGGCCTTGCCAAGATTACTGATGCTGTTGATTTCGATAATGTAGTAGTGATTTCTTACTACACCGTAGTTACCTTCCTTATCTTCGTAGTTCTCGTCAGTGTACTTGCCATCGTTGCGCAGGTGCTCGATAGGAATGTTGTAGTACATCATACCTTCTTTGTAGTATGAACATCCTGTGTTGAACTTGTAGTTCTCATTACCGTTGAGGAGTTTGTTTGCAGCGTCTGTAGTGATAACATCTGACTTGGTTCCATTATCAGGACCTGAGCAGTAGTTATCAGCGTCATTCAGCTCAACGTGGGCGTATCCGTCAGCAGAGATGGCAACTTTGAGATCAGAAACGGTCACCTTATTGTAGGTTGTTCCCTCAGGTGTTGTTGTCTTTTTCCAAATGAGCTGGTTAGGATTCTTTGTCTCGTAGGCATTGAGCGCGGCATTCAGGTAGTTGCTTTCATCGTATAGATTGCCAGCGAAGTTGTACAGAGTGAGACCGTTGCCATCAGCATCTGTCACCTTGGCTTTGAGGAGGACACTAGTGACGGAGCCCGCGAAATTCTGCTTGAGAATGTCTGCAGTGTTGGTGTTCTCGCGGCAGTAGGCGTTGCTTCCCATGTTAACCTTGAGTTCCTCGTAGGTGACGTAGTTCAATGACCAAGTGTCTTTATCTTTATAGTGGTCATCGCTTGAGTTGAAAGTTTTAGGATAAGTACCTCCACCGTAGTTCGTTGATTTGCCCCAGTAACTTCTGAAGTTGCCCTTGTCGTTCCATTCGAATCCAAGCGAGGTGTCATCTGACTTCCAGTTAGCATCAATATTTTTGAAACAGTAGGAATCCTTGGCTGTGGCGTTGAGTCCCCAACCATCAACTACGAAGTAGAGGTCCTTGTCTGTTCCATTCACTGTGAAAGAACCGATCTTTCCGATGTTGTTGTTTGAGTTGAGTTTTGTTTTGAGGTTATCACCAAATTCAACCTTCACCTTGGCTGCTAGTCTCTCAACATAAGCCTCCACTGGTGCTCCTTCCTTGACGGCATCAGTCTCGCTTTCTTTGAAGTTATCAGCTTTTAGCTTGGTGCAGTAGTAACCAGAAGCTGGGACTTCATTGTCGAAGGATGAACTGGACATCATGAAGTCCTTCCAGTTAACCTGATCGTTGTCAACCTGATCGTTGTCAACCTGATCGTTGTCAGTCCCGATCGTCCCGATCTTAGCGATTGCTGCCTGAGTTGTCTTTGTGGCATCAGCGATGCTTTTTCCAGCGATGTTTGTTCCTATCCATTTTTCTTCCGCATTCAGAATCACGGCCATGTAGGCTGGATAGAGGTTAGACTTTAGACCTCTCAGGACCACAACAGCATTAGAAAGTTCCTCAACATTTTCAGACGTGCCTTTATCCTCGTCTTTTGGGTTAAACGTCAGTTCACCTTTCCCTTTCTTGACGTACTGGCAGAACGATCCGTCAGCATAGTAGAAGACGAAGTAGGCGTTGTCGATTGCCTGCTCTTCCGCTGTTCCGAAATAGAAAGGAGGGGTAGCAGCGGTTCCTTTTGTGACAGGATCCGAATAGGTGATCTTGACGTTGATGTAGGCGTCACCGTCCATAAGCGGAGTCTCGACTGCCTTTTCCTTGTTGCAAGCCACGAGCGCTGCCAGCGCAAGGCCTGCGATTACTAATTGTTTAGCTTTCATAAACATAGCGTTGCTTTTATTATTTTGTTGTATATTATTATTCGTTTGTCTTCGTGGTTTCCGTGCCGTTGGAGTATTCGGCATATTCCTTAAAGATCTTTGCTTGTGCAGCTGCATCCTCCACGCCTTTTTCCTCAGCGTTCATGAAGTGCTCCACCGCGATGGAATATTCCTTGGACATTACAGCTAGCACGCCTCTGGCATATTCAGCCTCACCGCTGTCTCCGGCTTTCTTGAGCCTTCCCGTTGCTGAAACAAGGTCTCCACGTTCCATTGCAGCGTTGGCCGCGTTGAGATTGGCTACCGGATCATCTGGGTACATCACAGCTGCGACTTCAAAGACATGGTTGAACTCAGGACTCCCAGGTTCGAGGCTTTCAGCTGCTAGGAAGAACTCTCCGAGGGAGATTTTCTGAGGCTGGACTTTCATCACCTTGAGAATCTCGGACGGATCGGTGTAGCTTCGGATGTCGTACTCGATTCTGTACTTGGTGCAGCGCAGTCGAGGATAGATCTCGCTCAGCATCACTGCATAGTCTTTAGGATAGTTCTTCTTTATCTTCCATTCGCGTGCGTCCGGTTCGAGAGCCGTGCCCTCTGCGATTTCCAGAATCTTTTCAGCATCAGGAAGTCCACTTGTGCGGAGCCACTCAATCAGTCCTTCCCAATTTTCAGGCTCGTGCGCTGTCGTGACTATCTTTGGGTCGAAGTGATAAAGGTCTAGTACGTACTTCCGGATGGTGGCTGTTCTTTCCTTGGCGAGGTCGGTATTGTGTGCATAGTTTCCTTCCGGGGAGGCGAAGCCTTTCAGGTGGATGGATCTTACTGTGATGTCGCTGTCGTTACGTACAGAGTCGATGGTCGAGCGAATCTTGCCTAGTTCTGCAACGTTGTTGTGGTACTCAGGATAGATTCCCGTCTTATCGACCGGGAAGTCAATGTAGGCGGTTCCGCTGAGACTTCTAGTCTTTGTCTTTTCGCCCTTAGGACTGACATAGAGCAGTTTCGGAACATCCGGAACCCAAAGCACTCTGGAGAGTATCTCCGATCTTTGATTCCCAAGGTGCTTTTCGCAGCAGGAATAGTCTCCGCGTCCTAGGACAAGGCGGCCATTGTTCATCCAATCTTTATAAGGAGCGGTGGCATGGTACGGGATCACCTCAGCGTTTGAGCCGCTTGCGATGGTGGTCTCATCTTCACCAGAAATCATCTTGTCCTTGTCTTTACGGAGATAATAGTAGTAGCGTTGGCGACCGTACACTCCCACGGAAGGAAGAGCTAGGGAGTCCTCCCCGTTCACAAGATAAGGGGTGAGAAGAACAGCCTCGGTGCTTTTAACTTTAAGGGCGGAAAGGTCTAGGTCCATTTCAATCAAGACGTTAGACCCGTCACGCTTTACGGTTGCGTTATGTGTGCTCACTCCTTCAATGTCTTTTCGGACACCATCAGCTTCTTGTCCAAACGCGGCAGTCAAAGCGGTGCCGCAAAAGAAGGTCACACCGAAGCAAAATATTCTGAATATAATTTCTCTTTTCATGGCCATCAACGTTTAAAACAGATACACAAGGCTTACGGACAACTTGGTGACACCGAAATAGTCGTGCTGGTCATCAGTTGCAATCTTTTTCCCACACCCGGAGCAACGGAATGTGTCGTACCAAGCGTGTACCCAACCGGCTCCGATTTCAGTTTCTAGATTCCATCGTTGCCCAAGAATCCAAGAATAGCCGTAAGCTAATCCGGCTCCTGCCATCCATCCTTGATAGCGATGGCCCTTGAGAAGGCTCCAGTCAGTACCGAGGATATTGGCATTGATGTCGAACCCTCCGACGTTGAACTGACCACCAAGTGTGTGAAGTCCGAAAAAATGACCAGCCCAAGCATCGCATGTCCAAAGTCTTAGCTCTGGTTGGAGAAGCCAATGCTTGAATTTCCTATCACCGGAGAACGTCCAAGGATTTAGGTCTCCAGACAGATCAACTGTCCAGCGTGGTGCGAGCTTGTACTCAATCCCTGCGTTAAGGGTCGTTGTGGCATCATGGACGATGTTGGTCTTGACTGCTGCGGTCTGCGCCTTTGCTGACGGGCTCAACATTGACGAAAGGAGCAGGGTCAGCGCCAATCCGACAATTAAACGCATGGAGTGTCTGATATGTGTTGGGTAATTGTTCATATTCTCAATCCTTATGTTTCAAAATACCGATAAGAGCCTTCTGATTCCGTGTCCCCGGCTGCAATGCTTTGCTTGAATTGGAACACAGAAAAACCGGAGAATAAGATGGCTTATCCTCCTTGCTATTATGCAATGCGTTGAATATTAGAGGGTTACGCCCCCCCCCGTAGGGTGACAGAAATCATTTCCAAGGTCTATTTCAAACCTTGGAAATCCAAAGAACTTTGATTCTACTATGTTTTTAAGCGACACCATTGTTGTTCATGTCTTCGCTCAAGTCTCAACTAGTTTTTCAGGTCGTTTTCAATGATTAAGTGTACGTTATTCGCGAAACTTTAATCTTTCGACTCTGGGTCTATAGCACAATTTTCTGCAAAGGTAACACTTTTTTATTTCTTTTCAATAGTTTTTTTGGTCCATTTTGGTTCATTTCTAAAGCGACGTTTACATCAGGCCTAAAAATCTTGTGCGGGCCAGCATACAGCATCCGAGCGCACCGGCTTTGCGGCCAAGTTTGGAGAAGACGATGGTGGTGTCCTTGCTCACTATGTTCAAGGAATATTTCTTGATGGCAGCACGGACCGGCAGCATGAGGTAGTCCCCACCGATGGTAAGCTTTCCTCCAATGACCACCATCTCCGGATTGTACAGGTTGATAAGGCCTGCGATGCCTCTTCCGAGAGTTGTCCCGATCTCTCCCATTGCATCAATCGCAACGACATCCTCGTCCTCCACGGCTCCAAGCAAATCGTTAAGTGTGAGCTCTTTGCCTGTCTTGAACTTGTCGGTCAGCATCGACGGACAGCCTGCCTCAAGTTTTTCGGTCACAATCCGTTGAAGGGCTGAACCGGAGGCCCCTGTCTCCATGCAGCCGACCTTTCCGCAGCGACAGATCTGCCCGTTGTCCAGAAACGGGAAATGTCCGAACTCTCCGGAATAGCCAGATTTTCCATAGTACAGGTCACCGTTCAGGATCATTCCCATTCCCAGGCCCCATCCGACATTGATGAACAGCACGTTTTTCTCTCCGTTGGCGATTCCGCTGCGGAACTCTCCGTAAGTCATTGCCCTTGAGTCATTGTCAAGGGCCACCGGAACTCCAAGGTCTTCCTCAAGGATGGTGCTCAGAGGTTTGTCCTCATTGATGAAATACGTGAAGCTGTAGCCGGAGGTGGTGTTGACTCGTCCTGTGAGATCGACATTGCACGCAAGCATGCGTTCGGTGCTCAACCCATTGCTTTCAAGGGATTTACGGATGAGTGTGCAGAGCTGCCGGCAAGAATCCTCAGTGTTCCGTAAGGTGAACTCGACATCTTCGTCGTAGGACAGGGTCTGCCCCTTGAAGTCCATCGTCATGATGTTGGCGTGGTTCCTTTCCAGATCCACTCCGACAAAGAAACCAGCATCAGGATTGAGCCCGAATATGCTTGGCCTGCGGCCGCTGGCCGAGCCTTTTTTTCCAAGGTCCTCCAGCCATCCATCGTCAATCAACTCTCCGACTATCTTCATGGTAGTCGGAACGCTGCAATTCAGTTCACGAGCGAAATCCGCGATACTGAAATCACCTGAGTTCATGCAGAGCTCAAGCATCCGTTGCTTGATTATGGAACTCTTCTCTGACAGATTGTCGCTGAAATATTTGACCATTCTTTGCTTATTTACCTTTTGTCCAGTATTCCTCGATTTCTTCCAGCGTCTTGCCGGTCGTTTCCGGAACCAGTCTCCACATTATGAGAAGGTAAGGGATGCACATTGCCGCGAACAGGAAGAAGGTGCCCGCTGGAGTGAGTGTCTCAAGCATCCAAGGGGTCAGCTGACCGATTAGGTAGGTCCCGATCCAAAGAGCCAACCCCGCGATGCTCATTGCGAGTCCGCGCACCCTGTTCGGGTACATCTCAGACAAGAGTACGAACACAACCGCGCTTATGGAAATCGCTGTGCAGAAAACGTACAGAAGGAAGAACGTCAACAAGAACCATGTCGGAAGAGCAGTGCCGAGGCAGAAGTACAAGCCGATCATCAGCAGGCAGAAAATCATTCCTGACACGCCCCAGTAAACCAACTGCTTGCGGCCTACCTTGTCGATGATGAGCAGGGCAATGACCGTCGTGAGCATATTCACAACCCCGACCAGAACCGTCGAGAACATCGAACCCTCTCCGGACAAACCAGCGTCACTGAATATCTTAGGACCGTAGTAAAGCACTGCATTCACTCCCATGAACTGTCCGAGGATGGCGATGGCACAACCGATGAGGACGGCCTTGAATATTCCCGGCTCTAGAAGAGTCTTCCACTCGGACTTGGTCTCTCCAGCGATGGAGGCCTTGGTTTGGTCGATCTGCCTTCTTACTTCTTCCTGCGAATTGAATATTCTGGCGAGAATCTTAGCGGCCTTGCCGTCTCTGTGCTTGGTAATCAGCCAGCGCGGGCTCTCCGGGATGAAGAATATCACGATGAGGAACAGCAGGTCAGGGATGGTCTCGTAGCCCAGCATCCCTCTCCAGTACTCGGAATTGAATATTCTTGTCCAAAGGCTTGTGGATGTGGAGTTTACATCAGCGTCTTTTAGCACGAAGTAGTTGATCAGGTATGCCATCAGGAAGCCTATCGTGATGGCGAGCTGGTAGAGCGACACGAGGGTGCCTCTTTTCTGCGCTGGAGCGATCTCGGAGATGTAAATCGGTGAGACGATGGAGACTATTCCTATTCCGAATCCACCTATGATTCTAAAGAAAACCAACTGGTTGAAATCTGAACAGACTGCGCAGCCTATCGCTGAGATGCTGAACAACAAAGCGGAGAAGATCATCGTCCTTTTTCTTCCATAGTTGTCGCTCATCATTCCGGCAATCATCACACCGAGTATCGAACCGATCAGGGCGCAACCCACGTACCAGCCCTCGGCTATTGTCGTCAGCTGGAATTGATTCTTGACGATTTCTGTTGTGCCGGAGATCACAGCGGTGTCGTAGCCGAACAGGATTCCTCCTATCGCTGCGACCAAGGCCAAGAACACGACCCGGCCCATGTTTATGCTTTTGTCCATAGCTTATCGTTTGTCAAAATATTCCATGTACCTATCGTAAAGGTGTCTGGCCTGAAGGTAGGCGGATTGAGGGCTCATGAAATGAGAGAACTCGAATGTGATGGCCTTGTCGTAGCCGCAACGTTTGGCGGCTTCTAGCTTCATCCTCAATTTGTCGAACTTGATCGGCAGGAATCTGATCGGCATGTCGCGGTCGAAGCTTTCAGCGTTGGTCCAACACTGCATCCCGTACCTGTCAGCCAGCTTCTTGTTGACGCTGAAGAACGCGTCCAGCTCATCGTAGTCTATGTGGCCATCTTGGAAGGCGCACGCATCGACATATTCATGAATTCCGTCGAAGATTTCGTTCCATTCCCGCTCGTGCTGCTCGACTGAGACCGCCTGTTCTTTGGTGAGGTTCCCACCTGCGGCATCGACTGCCTTCTTGCCGTCGATCCAAGGAGAGATGAAGGTAGGCAGTCCACCGGAGACCTCCTTGCACTGGCGCCCCATCGTGCGGAATGATTCGATAGCACCCTTGGTGGCGCGGCTGATTTCTCCGCTGATGTACCATCCACCGAAACTGTCGTACTTGCTTCCGTAGCGCTGCCAAATCTCGTCTATGACATATTTGTTCGCCTCGACTTCGTTTGACATGTCTCCTGTGTCCCAGTACTTTCCCGAATCGTAAAGACCGAGCCAGAACTTCATTCCGTATTTCTGGGCAAGGCGGCAGAACATGTCGATCAAGTCGGTGGAAGGCATGTAGCAGCCCTTTTTGAGAAGGTATGGCGAAGGGTAGGTGATGAACTTGCGGTAGCCGCAGCGGATGTCGATCACTGTGTCGATTCCCATCGCTTTCATGTACCTGAAATCAAGATCCCATTCCTTCTCGCCCCAGTTCTGGTGAGGAATGTCGTGGGAAATCTCGTCAAGGAAAGTTCCGGTTATCGGTAGGGCGTCGCCTTTCGGGACAATCAGTCTGCTTTCTATGTTGTCGTCAGCCTTGAGTCTGATGTCTTTCCCGTTCTTGGGAGTGAGACTTGCAGCGTTTGTAGCAAGCGGAGCCGCAACAGCGGTCGCTGCCGCGATACCAGCTCTCTTCAAGAATGTTCTTCTGTCTGTCATGGTGCTATTCTTTATGTAATTATTACGATGTAATCTTTAAAATTTTCTTAGGCTATTATGAGCCTATTTTAAAACTCTTGCAAAGGTAAGAATTTTATTCTTTAATTTTTTTATTAATTACTAATTTAATTATTAAATATTTTCGAAAAAAGTTATACCTTTGCAGGCACGATGGGATTATTGGCTAATAACGATAACACTATATATTAATAATAACGCATTCTTTTATGAAAGCTACATCGAATTTCTCATCCCCTTTCCTAAGGGCAGTGATTGTGTCGGTACTTTCAGTTTTCCTGTTTTCGGGGAACGCATCGGCTCAACCTTCTGTCAAGGGTAGGGTGACAGACCAGAACGGAAATCCGCTTCCTGGTGTCTCTGTGGTTGTGGCCGGAACAACGAACGGCACGATGACCGGAGCGGACGGGACTTATGTGATTTCCGTCAAGAAAGGACAGACACTTGAGTTCCAATGTCTGGGCTTGACATCATTCCAAAAACTGTGCGATGGAACGGTACAGACTCTGAACGTGATCTTGAAGGAAGACACGACCTATCTCGATGAGGTGGTCGTGGTCGGTTACGGTACTTCGAAGAAATCGTCTCTGACGGGTGCGGTCTCCGCAATCAAGGGTGACGAGGTCCTGAAGGCTCCGGCCACGAATGTCTCTCAGATTCTCGCAGGCCGTCTTCCGGGCATTTCTTCCGTGCAGGAGTCAGGAGAGCCGGGACAGGATCAGGCCTCCTTGCGTCTGCGTGGCTCCATCTATGGAATTGCCTACGTTGTGGACGGCTTCCCGGTCAACGACATCAATGACCTAAACCCTAACGACATCGAGAGCATCTCAGTACTAAAGGACGGTGCCTCAGCGGCAGTTTACGGTCTGAAAGGTGCCGGTGGTGTCATGATTATCACCACCAAGAGAGGCTCGAAGGAGAAGACTTCTATCACTTACGACGCCTCGTTCGGTGTGTCCATGAACGCCAATTTCCCTGAGTTCATGAACGGCCCGCAATTCGCCTACTATTATAATATGGCTGACATGATGGATCAGTTAGCCAGCGGTGCCATCAAGGATCGCTCCGAGTACACCCCGTACTTCACCTCCGAGAATGTCGCTGCGATGACAAACGGTGATCCGACCGATGGCTGGGACAACGTGAACTACATCGACAAGGTGTTCGGAACCGGTTTCACCCAGAAGCACAACGTGACTGTGACCGGTGGCAACGAAAAGGCCCGCTACTACACCTCCGTAGGCTATTTCGGACAGAACGGAAACATCGACAACTTCACCTACAAGCGCTACAATCTGCGCTCCAACATCGACTCTGACATCACTTCCAGACTGCATTTCAAACTGGGCGTGTCCGGTACGATCGCCCATAGGGACACTCCTGCCTACGCTTCCGGAGGCACGGATGGAGGCTATAGCGAGTTGGGCTGGCTGTCAATCGCCAATCAGACGATCATGATGCACCCTTATATTCCTGAAAAGTACGATGGAATGTACACTTCTACGATCAAGAAGAACACCTCGCTTCCTCAGAGCCCTCTTGCCGCCATCTACGAATCAGGCTACAAGAAGACGCGCTCCATGGATCTTTCCGTAAACGCCACACTTGCCTATGACATCCCTTGGGTTGAAGGCCTTGTGGCAAAGGTATCCGGTGTCTATGACTGGAGCAACTCCTTCAACAAGAACCTCAACACGCCTTACAGCACAATGGCATTTGTTGACGGAACATATTCAAAGAAGAATGATCCGAGGGGAGTTGACAATGGCATCAACATCGGTGAGGGATCGTCATACTGGCAGCAGATGGTCGGTCAGGCGAGTCTTGAATATTCCAACACCTTCGGCAAGCATTCCATTGAGGCGCTTGCCCTCATGGAGGTTCGTGACACCAAGAGCAACAGCCTTGCGGCTTACGCCAAGGATCTTCCGTTCGCGTCCCTTCCTGAGATCAGCCAGGGTACACCGACAAAGGATCCTGTCTCAGGCGGCAGCGGTGCCAGCAGAAGCGTAGGTGGAGTCTTCAGGCTCAAGTACAACTTCGCTGACAGGTACCTTGTAGAACTTTCCGGACGTGAGGACGGTTCCTACCTCTTCAGCGGAATGGACAAGTACCGCTGGGGCTTCTTCCCTTCGGCATCGGTGGCTTGGAGAATCTCCAACGAGAACTTCATGAAGTCAGTGGATTTCCTCAATGACTTGAAAATCAGAGCCTCTGTCGGAATGCTTGGTAATGACGGTGTCCCTGAATATGCTTTCCTCAGCACCTATTCTCGTTACGGCTCCAAGGTCGGCTACAGAAATCCTGACGGAAGCACGACTTTCAATCCTGCCTACAAGCCGGATGTCGTTCCGTCGCTTGATCTGTCTTGGGAGCGTTACCTTTCCTACAACGTAGGTTTTGACGCAACCCTTTGGGACGGTCTCCTTGGACTTGAAGTGGATGGTTTCTACAACTACACCTATGACATTCTGACCGGACAAGGTTCTGGATTCCCGGCCTCCATGGGTGGCTACTATCCTACCTACATCAACTACCCTGCGATTGATGCCAAGGGTATCGACCTCATGATCACCCACAAGAACCAGTTCTCCCTTGGAGGAAAGCCGTTCTTCTACGGAGTGAGCGCCAGCCTTACATATTCAAAGACAAGATGGATCAAGTACAAGGACAATCCTGAGGTCAGTGACAACAGAAAGATTGTCGGCAAGACCTACGGAGCCATTACCGGTTGGTTGACTGACGGACTGTTCAGATCCGAGGAGGAGATTGACAACTCAGCATGGTGGGGTACCCGTCCTAACGTTGGTGACATCAAGTTCGTGGACATCAACGGTGACGGAAAGATCGACTACGATGACTGGGGCTATTTCGGACGTTCCAACCGCCCTGAACTCACGTTCGGCCTCAACCTCAATTTCGAGTGGAACGGCTTCGATTTCAACGCCCAGTTCACCGGTGGAGCCTTGTTCGATGTTTCCCTTACAGGAACGTACTACAACGGCTACGATGACAACACCATCTGGACCCAGACATTCAAAGAGGGCGGCAACTCTCCTCTTTACCTTGTCGAGAACGCTTGGAGCATCGACAATCCGGACGGAACATTCCCGCGCCTTACCCTCGGCTCTCCTGGACACGGAGGCGACAACGGTCTGAGCTGCTCATTCTGGTGGAGGGACGGAAAATATGTCCGTCTGAAATCGGCTCAGCTGGGTTATACCTTGCCTAAGAAGTGGATGAGCCATCTGAGCGTGTCTTCTCTCAGACTGTTCGTCGAGGGACAGAACCTCTTCACCATCGACGGCCTGCCTAAGGGAATCGACCCTGAGTCTCCAGGTGTGAACAACGGTTATTATCCTCAGCAGCGCCTCTTGATGGGTGGTGTGACATTATCATTCTAAAAGGACAGCGTGATATGAAAACTATAGCAAAGAATCTGATTTTGACAGTGTCAGGAGTCGTTGTGGCGATGGGAATCTCTTCCTGCAACTCGTTCCTTGACATGACTCCGACCGACAGCGTCTCCGACAAGATGCTCTGGAAAACCACCCAGAACGCGGAGTACGGAGTGAATTACATCTACAGTTACATTCTGGACATGGCAGACGCCAACACCGGCCAGTGTGTAGCTGGAATGACCGACGCGCTCACCGACCAGCTCAAGTACGGTTCCTACAATTTCAACTCCCTCTGCTACATCCCAAGCGAAATCGCCTACGGTGGCTCAGTACTTACCGCAAACTATGTGGCGGCTTACCTCGGCTACTGGGACACAATGTATGGAGCTGTTCGCAGAACAAACCAGGGCTTGAATTATCTGGATAAGTACGGTGAGATGTCTGATGAGGACAAGACAAGGCTTTCTGCCGAGTTGAGGTTCATGCGTGCCTACTTCTACTTCGACCTTGTGAAAAGGTACAAGGATGTGATCATCTATGACGAGGATTTGAGCGCCATCACAGCTAACAAAGGCCTGTCAACCGAGGAAGAAGGCTGGAATTTCATCGAGTCTGACCTTGAGTTCGCTGCTGCCAATCTTCCAGAAAAGGCGAATGCGAATGGAAGACTGGACAAAGGTACTGCCTACGCCTTCATGACAAGGGCCATGCTTTACGCCAAGCGTTACGACAAGGTGATAGCTGCCGCTGACAAGGTCAAGGAATTGGGCTATTCGCTCGTTCCGAACTATGCTGATGTCTTCAACGGCAACAACTCGGAGGTTATCCTTGAATATGTGTTCAGCTATTCCGACAATGTAACCCACAATTTCGATTTCTACTACACTCCGGGAGGTGACTACACCACCAGAGATGCTTCCGGTGGCGGCTACGGCACGCCTACCCAGGAAATGGTAGAATCTTATGAATATGCCGACGGAAGCGGCCTGCCTGACTGGTCTGCATGGCATACCACTGAAGGAACCAGCGAGAACCCTCCTTATGACCTTCTTGAGCCTCGTTTCCAGGCCTCCATCCTTTACAATGGCGCTGAGTGGAAAGGCCGCAAGATCGAGCCTTATGTAGGTGGTGCTGACGGTTGGTGTCAGTGGAACGTGGTCAAGGAGCCTAAAGGCAAGACCACAACGGGCTATTACCTGCGCAAGGGCGTGGATGAGACCCATGATGTGATTGCCCGAAGCGAAAGCACCCAGCCGCTTGTCATCATCAGGTACGCTGAGGTTCTCTTGAACAAGGCTGAGGCCTGCTACCGCACCAATGACGCTGCGGGCGCCAATGCCGCTGTCAAGGAGATCCGTGCCCGTGTGGGCCTTCCTTACGCTGACAAATCCGGTGACAATCTCTGGAATGCCATCCGTCAGGAGCGCAAGGTTGAACTTGCTTTCGAAGGCTTCTCGTACTGGGATCTCCGCAGATGGGGAGTGGCTCCGAACAACTATCCGGACGGACTTTCCGGCTATCAGGTTCACGGCCTGAAGATCGAGCCAGCCGGTGCCGGTTTCATCTACACTTACGTTTCTGTTGACGACAAGGACCGCAACTACCCTGAGAAGATGAACAGATTCCCTCTCCAGGACAGCGAACTGTCAAGCAACACAGCAGTAGAACAATTCCCTGAATGGAAATAATCTCGACTAATATGAAGAAAATCAATATACTGCTCGCGGCGTCCACTCTTTTCCTGGCGGCTTCGTGCCATAGCCCTGAATATGTCGAATCGACCGCTGAGCGTCAGAATCTTACAAGTTTAGAAGCGTTCTTCACTTTCGGCCCGTACATTGACCAATCAATGTGCAAGTTGAACATCACTGACGAGAACGCTGACAGATTCGTTATCCCTGTTCCATGGTTTTTCCCAGAGACCTCGGACAACGAGACCACTCCTTACATGACCAAGGTGCGCGTGCAGGCTGCGATACAGCCGAACTGCAAAATTGAGCCTTCCCTGACTCTGCTTGACTTGACTAAGGAGAACATATTCAAGTTTACTAATGCCAGGGGAGAGAGCAGGAACATCTGCATCACCGGTGAGAGGGTCAAATCAAAGGCTTGCGACATCCTTGTCTTCTCTTTGGACGAGCCGGCTATCTCCGGAATCGTGGACAAGACCAAGAAGACAGTCACTCTTGTCTCCGCAGAGGATCTTAGCGCCTGCACAGCGACAGTCCAGGTCTCAGCTCATGCCACGATCTCTCCGGATCCTTCGACTCCGCAGGACTACAACAACGGTGTGAAGTTCACGGTGACAGCTCATGACGGCAAGACGACCTCTGAATATACCGTCATCAAGACCGTCCCTGAGAAGATTGACAAGGGCTTCGACAAGTCCACCCTTGAGGCTTTGTTTAATTTCGAGCCTGTCAGCATGGTCGGACTTCCTGCCTACAACGCTGCTGACATCTATCCAAGCATGGCGGTAACCGGTGGCAAACTGGTGTTCTGCACAGGTAGTGGTGTTCCGGTTTATCTGAACGGAATCACAGGTGTGAAGGAAGGACAGATCAACGATGGAGGCATCTCACCGGCCGCTATCACGAACGATGAGGCTGAAAATCTGATTCTTTGCAACCACGTTGACGGTGGTGGCGAGTTCAAGATCTGGAAGGCCACTTCAGTGAAGTCCGCTCCTGAGCTGTTCCATTCGTTCACCAATAGCACTGACCTCCCTATGGGATATTCAATAAAGGTCATCGGCAACATTGACGCGGACGCTGTGATTGACATCACCAACGAGGGTATCGCAGGTGTGACATCCGCAAGCAAGGTGACCAGAGTCACAGTCATTGGTGGAGCTGTCGCTGATGTGTCAGTCCTTGACATTTCAGGCTCAGGTCTCGCGTGGGGTGGTGCTCCGGTGAACAACACCGATGCAGTCGCTGTGGCTCCTTCCAAGGATGCGTCCATGTTCCTGTCCTACTACGATCCTAACGTTCTCAATCACGTCGCTGCTGATGGTACACTCAAGGCTGCTCTTCCATTCAACAATGGATCATCATGGGGCTTGAATGTCAACAACCTTGATTCCAAGAGGTTTAACAACGCCACTTACATGTCACTGTTTGTGGTTAGCCACTTCCCTCACTGGGGACTTGGTCCGGCTCTCTACCTGTACGACATCTCCGATCCTACGGCTCTGTCCGGAAACTTGAACGAGACAACATCCATCGTTCTGGGCAATGAGTCAATTGACTGGTTCCAGAAGGCTGACGCCGGAATGGCTGCCGGTGATGTGATTTTGGCTCCTACCAAGGACGGATTCAAGATGTATCTCTATTACTATGACCAGAATGCCGGTGTGCTCGGAGGGTACTCGGTTGACTGCATAAAGAAATAGCGGTATGGCCTCTTTGAGAATATTCTCGTTTATCGCGGCATTGACCATGACGCTTGCCTCCTGTGGGGGTTCCAAGGATAATCCTTGGAATCCCGACTGGGACAAGCCGAATCCGACGGAACCTGAAAAGCCAGAGAACTCAGGCAAACCTAGATACGTGTGGATTGATGCAGCCGCCAACTTCAGTGACTACGAGAACAACAAGGAACGGATCGCCTCAGACTTGAAGAAAATCAAGGAAGTTGGATTCACTGACATCATTGTGGATGTCAGGCCGACCAGCGGTGACGTGCTGTTCAAGTCCTCGGTCGCACAACCTCTGAAGAAGGTAGATGTCTGGAAAAGCGGTAGTTATGTTTGGGTTTCCAGAACAGGAACGTATGACTATCTCCAAGCTTTCATTGACGCGGCTCGCGAAGTCGGACTCAAGGTTAACGCTAGCATAAACACCTTCGTGGGTGGTTACTTTTGCCCTTACGGCCTTGGCAATGACGGAATGCTGTTCCGTGAGTCAGGAAAGAAATCATGGGCTTCGGTGATCAACGCATCTAACGGGCTTACCAACGTCATGGACCTTAACGGACCGGATGATTGGGGCACCAGATTTCTCAATCCGGCCAATGAACAGGTACAGAATTATGTGCTTCAGATCATAAAGGATCTGGCAAAGTATGATCTTGATGGTATCATCCTTGATCGATGCCGCTACGATGATTATGGACTGCAAAGCGATTTCTCGGATGTCTCGAAGAACAAGTTCGAGGCCTATTCCGGACTCTCAATCAGCTCATGGCCTGGTGATGTGCTGGCTCCCGGCACGACCGAACTTGGATGGAAAGCAAGCGAGACTGTGAAGAAATGGCTTGAGTTCCGTGCAAGCGTGATCCATGACTTCATCGTCAAAGCTTCCGAAGCTGTTCACTCGACTGGCAAAGACATCCGCTTCGGAGTCTATGTCGGGGCTTGGTACTCAACTTACTACACCTCAGGCGTGAACTGGGCGAGCCCTAAGTATGACCCTAAGGCTGACGGTTATTTCTGGGCCTCAGCGAACTACAAGAACTGCGGCTACGCCGATCATTGTGACTTCATGTTCCTTGGCGCCTATGCCGGAACTGACAGCATCTGGGGCAGCGGTGAGTGGACGATGCAGGGCTTCTGCAAACAAGGCAAGACCCTCCTCAAAGGAGACGTGGAGTTCAGCGGAGGACCGGATATCGGCAACTCGACCGGCTGGACCAACGGTGGTCAAGCTTCCAAGATTCCTGACGCCATCAGTGCGTGCATCAATAACAGCGATGGATTCTTCGTGTTCGATCTCTGTCACATCAAGATGTACAACTACTGGGATGCCTTCAAAAAAGGATTTGATGACTATCTAAAGACTGTGAAACAATAATTTAAGATGAAAAGAATATCCACAATTTTTCTTGCGGTAGCGATGGCGCTGTCCTTCGCCTCTTGCAAAGATGACTCAAATGACGCAGGCAGGATCACTTTGTCCTCGGATGCGGATTTGAATCCAGTGCTTTCCTCTGCCGGAGGCACTTACACCATAGAATTTACGGCAGACAATGACTGGAAAGTAGTGGTTCCGAACACCAACCACTATAGCTGGAGCTCAATCACTCCTACCAGTGGTGAATCCGGTAAGAACCAGATCACCGTGACTGTTTTGAAGAATGCTGACTACGATGGTCGTGAGTATTCGTTCGACCTTCGCTGCGGTACGGACTCAAAGACCATAAAGGTCAGCCAGAAGCAGCTGAATTCCATTACCCTTACTCCGGGAACCTTCGATGTTCCAAAGGAGGGTGGCTCGATTGAAATCAAGGTCATGGCCAACATCGGCTTTGACTACAAGATTGCTGACGAGGCCAAGGACTGGATCAGTGCCGTCACGACAAAAGGCCTTGTCGAGAACACCGTGACATTTGCCGTGGCTTCCAACGAGATTTACAACAAGTTCGAGGCCCGTCATGGAGTCATCACCTTCACCAGTGAGGAAGGCTCCGAGGACATCACTGTCAACCAGGCTCCTAACGAAAGAATATTCAATGTCACCCCTGAAGCCCTTGTCGCTGAGAAGAACGGTGGCGATGTGACTTTCACGGTAGAGGCTAACTTCCCTTACAATGTTGTCGCTCCTGAAGTAGAGTGGATCTCAGAAATCGTTAAGAAGGAAGATGTTTACACCTGCAAGGTTGCTTCCAATCCAGAGTTCGGCTCCAGAGCAACCAGCATTGATGTCACTACCGATGTCGAGGGGTATTCAGCCACAATCGAACTCAAGCAGAAAGGCACGGCTGATGTGAACGTTCTATGGAAGAAGAGATATTCAGCAGATCTTGGCTCCATCAGTGTTGCGGGCGGTCCTCTCAGGCTTGCGGTGAAGGACGACATCCTTCTGGTCGCCAACGGTGGAAACAAGCTTTACGCCCTTAACCGTCAGACAGGTGAGTTTATGCAGGAAATTTCTATCCCTGAAGGACTCTCGGTATATTCCCTCGTGAATGATGATGCGGGTAATGTCCTTGTGTCTGCTCAGACAGCGTTCGGTGGCACATGTCAGATCTACTCGTTCAAGTCTCTTGACGCTGCTCCTGAACTTGTTGTGGAATATGCTCACAATGCCATCTGGAGCTCTTCAATGGGCAACATCCGCGTGCGTGGAGATGTGACGAAGAAAGCTGTGATCACCGCTTTCGTGGATGTCAGCCAGTACTGGGTCGCATGGCAGATTACAGGTGGAAAGGCAGGAGAAGCCCAGTTTGGCTCGATTGCTCCAGCAGCCTCTACAGTCTGGAATCCTTACGGAGCATGCGTTGCCCCTGTTTCGGATGACCTGAGCAACGGGCTCCTGTTCATAGGCTACTCCGCTGATGCCAACGGCAACTACGACCTGAACTGGTGCAAGGACGTGACCAAGAGCGAGTGGCAGTCCGTGTTCCACACCGACAGCGGTGGAAACGAGAACTACAACTGTATCTCCGTGGCCACACTCAACGGAATCCGTTTCTGCGCGGTCGAGAGAGGAGCGCATTTCTCTTGGGGCTCTTGTCCGGAAGTGTACCTGTTTGACATTACTGACCTCAATTCAGTCAAGGAATCTTACTACGTGGATTGGACGACCGTGGCCGAGGACGGTGCTTACACAGGCTCAGGCGCTTGCAGTGATGTTCTTCTTCAGACAGCGGCAGACGGGAAGACCATGGACTTGTTCGTCACGGACGGTAATTATGACTGCCTGACTTGCATAAGATTCACCGCTCAATAGTTTCATTATCATGAATATTCAAAATGTCGATTTTGGCGCGATGGCGTCACGTTACAAGGAGGAACTTCTTGGAAATGTCCTGCCGTTCTGGTTGGAACATTCCCAAGACACCAAATTCGGAGGGTATTATACGTGCCTGAACCGTGACGGAAGCGTCTATGACAAAGACAAGTTCGTCTGGCTTCAGGGACGCGAGGTCTGGATGTTCGCCATGCTTTATAACAAGCTGGCGAAGAATGAAGAATGGCTGAAGTGCGCTGAGCAGGGAGCCCGCTTCCTTATGAAATACGGCTGCACCGGGGACTATGACTTCTACTTCTCACTGACAAGAGAAGGCAAGCCTATCATTCAGCCGTACAACATATTCTCAAACACTTTCGCCTGCATGGCTTTCGCTCAACTTGCCGAGGCCACGGGGAATGAGGAATATGCCCGTTTCGCCAAGGAGACTTTCCACAGGATTCTGGAGCGTCGCTCCAACCCTAAAGGAATATGGTCCAAGGCTGTTCCGGGAACACGTCCGATGAAGGATTTCGCGCTTCCGATGATCATCTGCAACATGGCTCTGGAGGTGGAAAAGATCATCAACGACCCCCTGATGATGGATCGTCTGATTGACGACTGTCTGCATGAGGTCCTGGATGTGTTCTACCAGCCGGATCTTGGGGTCATGGTGGAGAATGTCTCCGCTGTGGACAATTCCCTTATCGATTGCTTCGAGGGACGTAAGATAAATCCTGGACATGATTTGGAGGCGATGTGGTTCCTTATGAATCTTGGAATCAGGCGTGGGGATAAAGCTTTGATTGACAAGGCTATGGAGATTTCCCTTAGAGTCATTGACTATGGTTGGGACAAGGAGTACGGAGGAATTTTCTACTTCATGGACCGCAAGGGCTATCCGACTCAGGAACTTGAATGGGACCAGAAACTGTGGTGGGTCCACATCGAATCCGCCATCGCGATGCTGAAAGGCTACCAGCTGACCGGCAACGAGAAGTGCCTCGAATGGTTCCTGAAACTGGATGAATATCTTTGGACTCACTTCAAGGATAAGGAATATCCAGAATGGTTCGGCTATCTCAACCGCAGAGGCGAGGTTCTTCTCCCTCTCAAGGGTGGCAAATGGAAAGGATGTTTCCATGTGCCTAGAGGCCTTTACCAGATCAGCACCATGCTGGAGGACATCGCGAAGGGACGGGAGGCCCACGTTTGATGCACAGGTCATCTTATTCCTTTGGAATACTGTTTATTATAATTGCTTCGGTTCTGCTGCGCTCATGCAGTGGAACTGAAGTTTTTTATGATGTGGTTGTCATCGGAGGTGGTGCTGGAGGTACTTCCGCTGGCATCCAATCGGCCCGTTCAGGGGCTTCTACATTGGTAGTCGAACCGACTCCTTGGCTGGGAGGCATGCTTACTTCAGCCGGAGTCTCCGCGATAGACGGCAATTACCGTCAAAGAGGGGGATTGTTCGGGGAGTTCTGCGATTCATTGGCCAACCGTTACGGAGGGTATGACGCGATGAAGACAGGGTGGGTGAGCAACATCCTATTCGAGCCGAAGGTCGGAGCGGAGATATTCATGAATATGTCCCTTCCGCTTGATGATTTGTCTCTAGCGATGGAGACTGAATGCGTTTCCGTTAAGAAGATCCGGAAAGGTTGGAGGATTACTTTGGACGGCCCGGAAGGCCATCGTACTGTGAAGGCGGGAATCCTGATTGATGGAACCGAGCTCGGTGACATCGCGCGGATGTGCGGAGTGCCATGCAATAAAGCGTCCGTTGACACGATAGCGGCTGTTCAGGATTTGACCTACGTCATTACCGTGCAGGATTTCGGCCCGGATTCCGACATGACGATTCCGTGCCCGGACGGCTATAATCCGGGATTGTACTCGGATTGTCTGTCCAGAGGCCATTCCGTTGATCAGATGCTTTCCTATGGAGCTTTGCCTGGCGGAAAGATCATGCTCAACTGGCCGATTTCCGGAAACGACTGCTATGTGAAGGACATCACCCAGATGCTTCCTACAGAGCGTGAAGCCGCCATCGACAGCGCCAAAAGAATCGCCCTGGGCTATCTTTACTATATTCAGACAGAACTTGGCCTGAAAAACATCGGAATCGCTGAAGGGGAGTACCCGACCGAGGACGGACTTCCGATGATTCCGTATTATAGGGATTCGAGGAGGATTGAGGGAGAGGTGACATTCACCCTCGCCGACATCGACCGGCCATATTCCAATGATCTTTATCGCACGTCTGTCGCGGTTGGGGATTATCCTGTGGATCATCACCACTACCGGAATCCGGATTGGCGGGATCTGCTACAGCTTGAGTTCCATCCGGTTCCGTCGTTCTCGGTTCCGTTCGGAGTTATGGTCCCTAAGGACGTAGAGGATCTTCTGGTCATTGAGAAAGCCGTGTCTGTGACCTGCATCGCCAACGGTGCGACCCGGTTGCAGCCGGTCGTGATGGAGATTGGCCAGGCTGCGGGAATTACCGCTGCGTTAGTTGCCGGTAGACGGAAGGCCTCAGGGACATATTCATTGAAAGATGTTTCGGTCAGGGATGTTCAGTCCTGCATCCTCGCTTCCGGAGCTTATCTGCTGCCTTACCTTGATGTTCCGGTGACTGACCCTCGTTTTGCGGCATTGCAGAGAATCGGAGCTACAGGGATCATGCGTGGCGAGGGACGCTCCGTCGGTTGGTCCAACGAGACGTGGTTTCGGATTGATGATCCAGTCAAGCGAGAGGAAATATTCCTTGAAGACTATTACCCCGGAAAGACCCTTTCGGACCTTGGGCTTCCACCGCTTGACTCTCTCACCCGCGGGGAATATGCCGTCATCATCGACAGTCTGCTGCATCCTTTTGAGTCGCGTGAAGTCACGCACACCGGTGCTCTTGTACATTTTTTTGCCGCATTGCGAAAAATGGATTAATTTTGAAGTCTAAATTCCCCGTCCATCTATGACAGAAAAAATCATCATTCTGGATTTCGGTTCGCAGGTGACGCAGCTCATCGGGCGCAGACTCCGCGAACTGAACGTTTATTGCGAAATCTATCCGTTCAACAAAGTGCCAGCTCTGGACTCCTCCGTCAAAGGAGTCATCCTTTCCGGAAGCCCATGCTCGGTGCGTGACAAGAACGCCCCGCAGATCGACCTGGGCGGCATCAAAGGCAGGTTCCCTCTTCTGGGAATATGCTATGGCGCGCAGTATCTTGCCAACAAGTTTGGCGGAGAGGTGCTTGGCTCGCTGGCCCGGGAATATGGCCGCGCGATGATGGATGTCGTTGAGCCTGAGTCTCCTCTGCTTAAAGGGGTTTCGGCTCATTCGCAGGTCTGGATGTCTCATGGGGACACGATAGCCCGTCTTCCGGAGGGCGCCGAGGTGATAGCCTCGACCGAGAGCGTCGCCAACGCGGCTTTCCACTTCAAAGGTGAGCAGACCTACGCGGTTCAGTTCCATCCTGAGGTGTTCCACACGACGGAAGGCACTAAGATTCTCGGCAATTTCGCTTTGGGAATATGCGGATGCAAGGGGGACTGGACTCCGGACTCGTTTATCGAGACGACCGTTGCTAGCCTTAGGGAACAGATAGGGGACGAGAAGGTCATCCTCGGACTCAGCGGCGGAGTCGATTCGACTGTCGCTGGAGTGTTGCTGAACAAGGCCATCGGCCACAATCTCACCTGCATATTCGTGAACAACGGATTGCTCAGGAAGAATGA
>CAKUSF010000020.1 GCA_934678915.1 uncultured Bacteroidales bacterium | reverse complement strand
TATTTCCTTAAGTTTCCTGGGCTTTCGGTAAACGCGAAATAATAGCAAATGCTGCATTAATAAATATGTCCTTGCTTAGGCGGGTTACCCCGCTCCACGTCAGCAAAGGTAGTAAAATGTGACGACTAATCAAACAGGAAACCCGTGGCAGTCAACTTCTTGATAATGAAGAATAAATAATGATGTTCTGGTGCTTGATTCGCTACCAGAACATCATTGCTTTCGGCTGAATGTCAATGTGTTAACTGCCACGGTTCTTCGGCTCGGTGATTTGTGGGAGAGGTATAAAGTCAGAGATGTTGTCCAGACGATAAATACTTCACGTCCTTCTATGGATTTTCGGACTTATGCACTTTAGGCTTGCGGTCAATAACAAGTATCTCATTCGACGGATTTATGTCGCCCGTTGGCACTCGATGGCACCCTTGGGAGACGAAAAGTGCGGAAAACGTTTCCCAAGAGTGTATTATACACTCTAGAGGATCAAAAGAGGCCGAAAGTGCTGTTGATGAGATCAAACGTAAGTCCGAAGAACATAATCCCGTGGTTTTTTTACAAGGTTGTTTTAAACAAGGTTGTTAAAAAAGATTATAGTGCGTATATTTGTCATTGAATTTTAATGACAACGGACATGGACTCACCATTTGTTTTCGGGGTAAGGGTTGAGGGAGATGCCTTCACTGACAGAAAGGACGAGACGGAAAGACTGAGAATGAACTTTCTCTACGGTGTGAACACCATATTGATTTCGCCACGCAGAATGGGGAAGACTTCCTTGGTGGACAAGGCCTGTGGACTTGTGAGGAGCGATGCCATAAGAATCGCAAAGATGGATGCGTTCGGATGCAGGTCAGAGGCGGATTTCGTTAATTCGTTCGCCACAGTGGTGATCAAAGCCACTTCAAGCAAGTGGGAGGAATGGCTCACGAACGCCAAAACTTTTTTAAGCCGCCTTGTTCCGAAAGTCACCTTCGGACAAGACCCGTTTAACGACTTCTCAATCTCCTTTGAATATAATTCCGGAGACAGCATCCTTGAGGACATCCTGCAACTTCCGGAGCAGATAGCCTCGCAGAAAGGGTATAGGATTGTGGTCTGTGTGGATGAGTTCCAGCAAATAGGTGAATTTCCTGACTCATTATCGTTCCAGAAAAAACTTCGAGGTGTCTGGCAACTGCAGAGCCACGTGTCGTACTGCTTGTACGGAAGCAAGAAACATCTGATGGAGAACATTTTCCAACGGCAAGACTACCCTTTCTACCGGTTTGGGGACTTGTTTTATCTTGGCAAGATCAGTGAAAGTGATTGGATTGAATATATTCGTGGACGCTTTGAGACCACAGGAAAGGAAATTTCGGAGGAACTTGCCAGACAAATCTGTGAGGTGACGGAGAGATATTCATCATACGTGCAGCAGCTTGCTTGGTTCGTCTGGCTTCGCTGCGGCAAGGCGGCCACCGCTGAGGATGTCGAATTTGGCATTGATCGTTTGCTTGACGCATGCGAACCATTGTTCATACAGCAGACGGAATCTCTTTCCGCTTACCAGATGAATTTCCTGCATCTTTTGTCGGATGGAATCCATTCGGGCTTCACGAGGACATCTGTGTTGGGCGCCTATCGTCTTGGCACCGCTGCCAACATCGCCAGAATAAAGAAAACCTTGACGGAGAAGGATCTGATAACAATGTCAGCGCCGATGACCTACGAGATTTCCGACCCGATTCTTTCCCTCTGGCTGAAAAGAAGGGTGTGGAAGGTGTAGTGGTAACGGGAATGTCACCGCTCCAATAATCCGTAAGTGCCAAGGAAGACGGGGAAGGATTTGGCGATGCAGGTGGTGTCGTCAATGTGGATGGGGGAGTCGGTGCACCAGGAGGCGACGGTGAGGGCCATGGCCATGCGGTGATCGTGCGAGGAGGTATATTCACCGCCCTTCAGAAGGTGGCCGTTCAGGAGGCGGCTCTCGACGGATTCGCCGGTGATGGTGAGGGTGTCGCCGCTGGCGGAAGCCTCCACGCCCATCTGCGTGAGCATATTCAGAATCGCAGCGCCTCGGTCGCTTTCCTTGCTGGCCAACCTCTTGAATCCTTGAATATTACTGCGTCCGTGGCAGAAGGCAGCGAGGATCGCGACGATCGGGAACAGGTCCGGGCAGTTGTTGAGGTCGGTGTCAAAGGCGCGGAGTGGGGCTTTCTGGGCGGTGATCAGACCGCGGTGGCCTTTGGGAACATTCACCTCTGAGTTGTTCCTGTCACCGGTCACTGCTACATCGGCAGTTTCATTGGCCGCTTCATTGGCCACATTCTCGTCATCCGTCTCGTCGATCTGCGACAGACTGGCTCCGGCTTCCATCAGGATGTCCATGATCGAGATGTCGGCCTGAAGTGAGGTAGTGTCGAGTCCGGTCAGCTTCACGTCTCCGAACAGGGCTCCGGCCACCAGGAAGTTGGCGGCGGCACTCCAGTCGCCCTCGATGTCGAAAGCGGCCGGGGAATATTTCTGCCCGCCCTTGATCTTGAACGTGATGCCGGTGCAGAGGCTCCAGTCCTGCGTCTCAAGGAAATCCTCGCCTCCTTCCATCTCGCTGCCGATCTTGATGCCGAAGTGGTGGAGCACGTCAGCGGTGATGAACATGTACGGGATGCTTTTGGGGTCATGAATATGCAGGGTCGAGTCTTCGGGGAGGAGCGGTAGGGCCATCAGAAGGCCGGAGATCAGCTGCGATCCCCCTTTGCCGGAAACGCTGGCCTTGCCGGAAAGCAGAGGGCCTTGGACGGTGAGGGGCACGTGGACTTCGGGAGAGGGGTTGAGGGGTCTCAGGACCGTTCCGAAGCCGGCCATGATTTCGGCCGCGCCTTTCAGAGGTCTGGCCGGGAGGGTTCCGCATCCATCAATTTCTATCTGATTGCCGTTTCCCAGAGCGGCTGCGAGCGGGATAAGCAGGCGGGTCAGCAGACCGGATTCCCCGACATTTATCTTTTCGGGAATATTCGCTGACGAGCCTATGCCTTCTATGATGAGGGTGCTTCCGTCCTCTATCCGAACCTTCGCTCCGAGCGCCTTGGTGACCTCGATCGCTGCCTCGTTGTCTCCGCAAGGGGAGTAGCCTCCAAGTCTGGACTCGCCCTCGGCTAGGGTCGCTGCGATGATGGCCCGCTGGGCGAAACTCTTTGAGGCCGGCATATTCAGAGCCGTGTCGCAATGAAGAGGTTTTCTGTCACCGTATACGGCCGTTAGCATCTCGGAGTAACTCCATTGGCCGGGAGCGGCGGCCTCGGCATCACTTAGCGCAGCGTAGGTGAACGGGCTGCCGAGCTTCAAGCATTCCAGTCTGCTGGCCTTGCCTATTTCGCCCATCGAGAAAGCGATAAGCTCGCACGGCCGTTGAGCCTGTTGTGGTCGCTGAACGACCGAGTAAAGCCCCAGCACCCTGGCGACATCCTCTTCCGAGGCCGCCATCGCAGCGATCTTCACAATCTCCCCACCGAACTTCCGACACTTCTCCACAGTGCTCCGAAGCACATCATCCGAAGGCGTTCCCGCGAAGAAATGACTGGAGCGGATCATCGTGGTGCCATATTCAGTGCAAGCCCTGCGGAGCCTCTTGCCGATCTCTTTCGGAGCCTCGATCTCAAGATCCAGGAAAGCCGCTCCGGCCTCCACCGCAGCCGTCAGTTTCTGTTCGGCTTCCTCCCACGTCCCGTTTCCGTCATCGGCCACCCGGCAGGTCGCCACCAATGGCGTGTCCGAGGACGAGAACAGGTACTCGATCTCCTCGATGTCCAGCGGACATCTGTCCAACCGTATCTCGGCCATCTGAATCCGTGGCTCACTGCTTTCCAGCAGATTCGTTATCTCTTCCAGAGTTCGGTTCTGGATTGTTGTGCAGATCATATTCTTAGATTCAAATTATTTCAAAGCCTCCACCGCGTCCTCGACCCGAAGTTCCCTTGTCTCGACCCGTCCGATGCCCAGCGGCAGCACAAAGTGGACAAACTCCCCGTCCGCCTTTTTGTCTTTCTTCATCGCATCGGCAAGAGTCTCAATGCCGTACGGGCTTTCAACCGGCAGCCCGCAGGCCGTGAAATCAGCTTTCAGACGCTCGGAAAGATCAGTTGTCAGCCCTAGAGATTCGGCCAGTCTGGCCGCCAGAATGATCCCCATAGAGACCGCCTGACCGTGCGAAACAGTCTCCCGGGAATTCTTCTCGATTGCGTGCGCGAAAGTGTGTCCCAGATTGAGCAGCCGGCGCTCCCCCCGCTCGTCCGGATCCCTTCCAGCAATGCCCGCCTTCACATTCGCCGCCACTGCGATCAGATCCCGGAATGTCTGTGAATATTCCCGTACGGCAGCCTCGGCGGAACCTCCAGACGCCCGCACATGAATATTCGAGAGCATATTCACCGCCTTTTCATATTCATTGTCCTTGTTGTTGATAATGAATGTTTTGAGTAGTTCGGCAGCCCCGGAGAGAATCTGCTGGTAGGGGAGTGTTTCCAGCGGCTCCGGGCAGATGAATGTCATTTCCGGCTGGCGGATCACTCCGATGATGTTCTTGTAGGAGTCGAGATTCACGCCGTTTTTGCCGCCGATTGCCGCATCGACTTGCGAGAGTAACGTGGTCGGAACGAATCCGAACTTCACGCCTCGCTTGTAGACAGATGCCGCGAACCCGACCAGATCTGTCGTGATCCCTCCGCCAATGCCCAGTACAAACGCCTCTCTGTCAGCGCCTTTCTCTAAAAGCCATTCCTCGATCTCCAGCAGCGTGACGAGCGTTTTCCTTTCTTCCGTCGCCTCGATCGGGAATATTCCTTTAGCTTCAATGCCAAGCTTTTCCACGATGCCGCCCACATTCCGGTCGTGGATTATGAATATGCTTCCGTAGCCACCGAGGTGCCTTTTGACATCCTCCAGCGGGCAGTCGATGATGTTGATTGTCTCCATCCGGTTATCCTCTGCCACTTGCTTTGGCGGCACGGCTACAATGTGTAAAGATTCAGCCCGGTCTCCTCATCGAAGTGGCGGCCTACCTTGCAGTTATAGCGTCTGATGAACACCTCGCAGGCGCCGTTGATGGTAGCTGTGAGCAGATGGCCGCCCACGACCGTGTAGTCCGCCCGCCCGAAGTTGGCGTGGAGATGCAGATAGACCTTGCCGTCCTTCTCGGAGATGTTGCCCACAAGACTTGAAATTTCCATCTGCTCCTCGAACGTCTTGTCAACATAATGTTTGGTGGCCGGGTTGAGGAACCTCAGAGTGGCGTTGTTCACCGCTCCGATGCCGCTCACCTCTCCAGCTAGTATCCCTTGCTCCTGACAAAATGTCGCTATCGCTCCCATCAGTTCCTGATGGTTGTCAATGCTGACGACAAACCTGTCGCCATCCTGCTTGAATGTGTACATTGCTCAAAAATTTTCGTGAATATACTAAATTTCCCGATTATTTCTCTTCGTAGTGGCCGTATGCCGAATATGTCTATATATTTCTTACTCTCCATTTATTCTTTTTACCAATTCGTCAGGTGTAAGTATCTCCATTTTTGAGAAGCCGAACCACTTTTTGCCCAAGTCCTTGATAGATGCTCCTATGAGATACACATCATTATCAATACAAAGAAATCGGTCATGTGACAAACGAAAGGTCTCAATATTTATCGGTGCATATTGGGCATTATGGCGGTCTATGTCAAGTTGGAACTGATGGCTTATACGTTGTGTGTAGATGGCAGCGGACACGTTTTCTTCTCTTTTGTCCAGCAAAGTCAATACTGTTTCGTCCACATAGTTGTCAATCAGAACAATGCGGCTCTTGGCACTCTTGATCAAATCGGCTGCAAAAGTATAGGCATCATAAATCTGGCCATTGTAGAACACTCCTTGTTTCGGCTTCGCATTACCATCGTCCAATCTGCGGAAAACCTCGTCAATACGCTTGTCTGTTTCTTTCTGATGCTGTTGTATTTCCAGTTGGTGATATTCAATTGTTTCCAAACGACTGAAGACGGAAGCGTTGTTTACCATAAAGTGACGCATGGAGACAAAGGCTCGCATGATCCGAATATTGACATCTATCGCCGTTTGAGATCGAAGGACACCACTTAGCATCGCCACGCCTTGTTCTGTAAAAGCATAAGGTAGTTTCTTTATATTTTGTCCTCTTCCTGCGTTCAAAATCACAAATTGTGACTTTGAACATTCCTCCATTGTTAACTGAAATCGAAAATCATCGGGAAATCTTTGAATGTTACGTTTGACGGCTTGATTCAAAGTTCTTGTCTCCACACCGTATAGTGTTGCCAAGTCTTTGTCAAGCATGACTTGTTGCCCTCTGATTACTTTTATCAGAGACTCTATGTTATCAATGACGACCAACTGGCTGCGATTTGTGGAGGGCTCCATAGTTTTTTGCCTAAAGGTACCAAAGGCTTCTGAACAGCCGGGGGTATGAATCAAAATATTTCTGTTTTTTATGAAAATTATATGTTTTTTATCATTGAGTTACGGCATATCACTATCTTTGCGGCAAATTATAGAGGAATATGAGAAAGGACATCACGAATGTGGTTTTTGATTTCGGTGGGGTCGTGGCTCCAGCGGATTTGAGTATGGTTGTGGAGAGGTTTAAGGCACTTGGTTTTGATAATGTAGAGAAATATCTCAATATGGTTCGTCAGGAAGGGTTTTTCGGTGATTTTGAGGCTGGTCTGATTGGCAAGGAAGAGTTTCGGGCTAGGGTTAGTAAGGAAGTTGCCAGGGAAGTGAGCATGGACGAGTGCCGCAACGCCTACATGGGATTCTTTTCAAGTGTTCCGGAAAGAAATCTTAAACTGTTCAGAAAACTCCGTGCCGAAGGCTACCGTCTCTCGCTCTTGTCCAACACCAACCCGTTCATTATGGAATGGTCTCTGAGCAAAGCCTTTGACGGCCATGGCAACTCGCTTGATGACTATCTTGACAGCATCTACGTCAGCTACGAGATGAAAGTGATGAAACCTGACGAGAAGATATTCCGCATGATGCTGGAATCAGAGAAGGTCACTCCGTCTCAGGTTCTTTTCATCGATGACGGCCCCAAGAATGTCACCGCTGCCAGAGCCATAGGCATCAACACCATCCAAGCCACCAACGGTGAAGACTGGACTGAAGATGTGCTCCGTTTCCTGGCTTGATATTATAGAAATATGTTACAACAGCAGCCGAAAAATCAAAAGCGGAATTTTGGTAACGTGCAAAATTCCGCTTTTGCCTTTTTTCGGCTGCCTTTATCTTCGAGTTAAATAACTGATTTGTTTGTACTTTGAAAACTTTCAAGCAACCAAAACCATTTTCTGGCAGACGTCTATTTCCCCTCCACCTTCTGGATGCGAATCGCGAAACCACCAGAACGGGCCAGATGCATCTTCAACTTGGTCTTGGAGGTGACCTTCTTTGTGGTGATTGAATATGTCTGGATGGAATCCTGCTCCTTGACATCGCCAAGGCCGTCAGCACCAGGAGCATCAGCATAGATCGTAGCAGTGTACTTCGCACCCTTCTCTAGGAAATCCAAAGGAAACTCAAGGTCGCGTTCGTTTTCATCAGTGACTCCACCAATGAACCAGTCACCTTCTTTGGCGGAATCCTTCACCTTGGCCTGACGGGCAATCACAAGGTAATCTCCCGGCTCTGCAAGAAGGTACTCGCTCCGCTCCCAGTCAACTGCCACATCTTTAATGAATTGGAACGCATCCATGTGCGCTTCATAGTGTTCAGGGACATCTGCTGCCATCTGAAGAGGAGAGTACATGGTCACATAGAGAGCCAGCTGCTTGCAGATTGTGGATAGTACTCGCTGGTTATCCTTAGGGTTCATCTTAGACATGTCCATCTCGAAAATGCCCGGAGTGTAGTCCATCGGGCCGCCTTGGAGACGGGTGAACGGAAGGATAGTTACGTGATGAGGCATAATCTCGCCACGGTACTCGGTACCTTTGGCGGACTCATTGCCGATGAGGTTCGGGTAGGTCCTGCACAGACCGGTAGGACGGACAGCCTCGTGGGCGTTGACCATGATGTGATGGTCAGCGGCCTTCTTGACGCAAAGCATGTAGTGATTGATCATGGACTGGCTGTAGTGGTGCTCACCGTAAGGGATGATGTCCCCAACGTAGCCACTCTTGACAGCATCGTAACCATATTCATTCATAAGATCATAGGCCTTGTCAATCCAACGTTCGTAATTCTGCGCTGATGCGGAGGTCTCGTGGTGCATGATGAGTTTCACGCCTTTTGAGTGAGCATATTCATTGAGAGCCTTGATGTCGAAGTCTGGATAAGGGGTGATGAAGTCGAAGACGAAGTCTTTCTGCTTGCCGTACCAGTCCTCCCAGCCTTCGTTCCATCCCTCAACCAGAACCGCATCGAATCCGTGCTCGGCAGCGAAATCAATGTACTTGCGTACATTCTCGTTGGTGGCACCATGACGTCCGTGAGGCTTGGCCTTGGAGTAGTCGGACACTCCGAGTTCGATGGTTGGGAAATCGCTAGTGTAGGACCAATGTGTCTTGCCAGTGATCATCTCCCACCACACTCCAACGTACTTGACTGGATGAATCCAAGAGACATCCTCAAGGACGCAAGGGTCGTTGAGGTTGAGGATTAGTCTGGAAGCCAATGCCTTGCGTGCGTCATCCACGACCATGACCGTCCTCCAAGGGGTGTTGTGAGGAGTCTGGATGCGGCCTTTCCAACCTTCTGCGTCAGGTGTCAGCCAAGTGCTGAAAGTCATCGTCTTGTCATCAAGATTGAGGTTGGTGGTCGGGTAGTCAACCACAGCGGCTTCGTGGATGTTGATGTAGAGTCCGTCATCGGTCTTCATCTGTAGGGCAGTCTGAACTCCGGTAGGAGAGAAGGTCTGTAGTGAGGCGTTCCCTTCTACCTTTGAAGCTGAAAGGCCACGGATTTCGGAAAGACGGCTAACGGTGTAGTTATATTCCTGAGTGTCATAGTCTCCCGGAATCCACCAAGCAGTGTGGTCTCCAGCCATCGTAAACTGGGTCAGTTCCTCCTTGATGACGAAATACCTTAGTCTTTTCTGCTCTGGAAACTCGTAGCGGAAACCGAGACCGTCATCGTAGAGCCTAAAACGGATGACCATGACAGCCTTTGGCCCTTTCTTGTTCACTGGGCCTTGTTCAAGGGTGACAGCCAACTCGTTGTAGTGATTGCGGATGTGGCTTTCCTCGCCCCAGACTGGAGCCCAAGTCTCATCCAAAGAGTCACGTTTGACGTCAGTCAGTCTGAACCCATCGTGGAGACTCTCTGGTTCAGCATAGACCCTGCCGCACTGCTGCTCAAATGTGTCTTTCAGGCGTTTGCCACGAATCTCAAAACCCATTTCGCTTGGCAGAACCACAGGCTTGCCACCAAAGTTCAGGGAATATGTCGGAGTCCCTTTGGGTGTGAGGACAAACCTAAGTTCCAGATTGCCGTCCGGACTCTTAAGTACTTCGGTGCCAGAAATTTCTGTAGCGCTAGTATTATGTGCAGCTACCGAAATCGTTGTCATCATGGCAGCCACTGCCACAGTGATGAATTTGAAAAGTTGTTTTTGTTTCATTGGTTATTTCTTCTAAAATTATTGCCGAATCATCGGTGCTTTTTATCCTCCAAAGATAGTCAAGATTGGCGAAAAAGAACATAAAATAAATTAATTTGTTGTAAATTAGCGAAGATATTTCTTGAATATGAAGACTTTTAGAGCACGAACATTCTTGCTTGCCTTTTGCCTGTCCATGATAGTGCATCCACTAGTGTCAAAGGAAAACGCTCCGGTTGTCAAGACTGGCTATTCCTTTGTACCGTTCCCTTTGGCCGGCTTCGATGGGGCTAAAGGGCTCCTTTTCGGTGGCTTGATGAATGTCTATAACTTCGGTGACGGTTCGACTTACCCGAATCCTAAAAGCAGTTCCTATTTAGAGGTTTCAGGCTACACAGGTGGAAGCAAAACATTTGTGGCCTCGTTCGATTCAGGGAGTCTTCTGTCAGGTGTTAGGATGAATCTGGCGGCTAGTTACTGTGCAGACAACGCGATGGAGTTCTTCGGCTTTGGAGGCCGCCAGACGTTTTATGACTCCTCGCTTGCAGACGGGTTCTACAAGTACGACAGAGGCACATTCAACGTCAAGGCTGATTTTTCCGGGAAGATTTATGACCATCTGTCTTGGGAAGCAGGCTATCACTTCAACCAATTCAAAGTCAAGGACTATCATCCTCAAGATTCTGAAGGAGAGATGTCCTTGTTCGGCCTTTACAAGGCGTGGGGGATAATTCCTTCTGAGGAAAAATCCAACGAATATTCTTCAGCCCTGCGTCTTGGACTTGTGTTTGATTCCCGTGACTACGAGGGCGTTCCTACGAGGGGAGTTTTGGCCAAAGCGCACATCACCGCTGCCCCGAAGTTTTTGGGGTCAAGTGATGCCTACATTAAGGTTCACGCATGCCTGCGTCAGTATATTCCTATAATTAAAGAATCGCTTGTCTTGGCTTATCGTCTTGATTATCAAGAGTTCCTTGGCGATGCCCCGTGGTACGCCATCCCGTTTTACACTCCGGGAGGCCCTATCTATGACAACGAGGCCATTGGGGGCTACCGTACAGTCCGAGGTCTTCTATACAACAGAGTAATAGGCCCCGCTGTTGGTTTCGTGAATGCGGAACTGCGCTGGAAATTTGCCGGATTCACCATTTGGAATCAAGACATCGGTTTGATGCTCAGTGGCTTCTGCGATGGGATCAGTGCCTTGAAATCCTTCGATGTGACCAACCGCACAGGTGCATTCCCGAAACTTTACGCCAAGTTCATCGACACCACCCGCCCCGACACCTTCCACCTCTCAACCGGAGCCGCCCTGAAATTCATCCTGAACCGCAACTTTGTCCTCAACATTGAATATGCCCGCGCCCTTTCCGCCCAAGACGGCACAGGAGTCATGTACTTCAACACCGGTTTCTATTTTTAGGAATATTCTTGTGATTGTCACTCATGCTTTGATTAACTTTGATTTCATCATGCGAAAATTTCGTTATTAATCTATTATGACTAAATACAGTTAGATTTTCACGCCTTATAAAATGGCTGAAAACATGTGCACACCTACTTGAGAGGCTGATTTTGGCTTACGAAAAGTGTAATACTATTTTAGACCGTTTTTTTTGATTCTTCAGCCTTTTAATTTACTTTTGCAATAGTTAAAATAATAATAATCGAAGCCTATGAGAACGATTAAAGCACTCTCTTTGGCGATGGCACTGTTAGCATCATTTTGCATAGTCTCTCCAAATTGTTATTCGAAAAATGATGGACCGGAAATGGACATTAAAATCATCATTAAAGATCCTAAGCCGACAAAACCAATTCATCGATCACCAGAAGTCGTGCCAATGCATGCCTCGCTTATGGGGAATCAGTCACTGATTAGTGTTCTATTCCTTTATGATGAAGGAGAGGTTTACATTGGCGAATTTGAAATCTAAACAAAATGATTATGAATAGGATGTATTTAAAGACAATAATGGCATGCTTGATAGCCGGTTCTTTATGTTCATGTGATGACATCCAAGAAGAGGATGTCGCGACTTCGGAATCGCTTGATGGGCAGGAAAGGGTTTTGTGTACTAGGTCCGCTTGCGATAGCCTGAATGTTTTACAGTTCTTGCAGTCTGATAGAGATGTGATTATGCTGAATCATATCACTCTCGTAGAAGGAATATATTCTTTGGAATTGTCTGAAGAGGATGCTTTGTCTATAGGTGTTGATGAAGAGACGTATTCACGCTATAAGACAATGGTTGATGAACTTAACTGTGATCAAGAATAATGAAACGGCATATACTTGGAACTATACTTTTTTTAATATGTCAGACCGTATTGCGAGGACAAAACGTTGACATTGAAAATGACCTAGATGTGAGATCGCAAATCGAGACAATCTTCGAGCATCTTGATAAATCAAGAGTGCCAACGGGATTGCTCCGTGATTATTCAACGGATTTGGTGGACTACTCCATCTATGACGGCACCCTTAATGAATCGAACATCGCAAGTCTAACCCAATATGAATATATTCTCAGAAGTATCAGATCATCTTCTGTGACATCCAATTATCCGTTTGGATCTGTGACGGGGATTATGAATGACATGCGGGAAGCCACTACGGCTACAACTGTTCCGATCAGTATTGCCGCGTTTAAGTATAACTATGTGGTGGATAATGCTACATCCAGTGGCGCTCTGAGACGGGTTGGAGACCAGGTTTATGATTGTTATGACAATAGCAACAATTGGATCAACCCTTATAGTGAAAGTTATATTGTAGCTTTTTCTCCGTCCGTGGAAATGTTCCCTGCTGGAAGCTACACGTTTACGGTGCGAGATTTCACGTATTCAAACCTTGATATTGCCAGTATTGAATTGGATCCGGGCGATGGAAGCGGGTATCGTAGAATGGCTCCGTCTGTAACAGCTTATTTATCTGAAGGGGACATTAATCTGAAGTTAAGAATCACTCTTTCGGATGGGACAGTTTTATATGCTCATTCAAAAGTCATGTCAGAAATACTAAATGAGCGTCTATCGTATGTGGATGTTCAGAATTTGCCGGATTTGGTGGACTCTTTTTTTGTTCAGACATCATCAGGCAGTCGGATCTCGGCAAGCGCATCGGTGAAATACGCGCCAGGAAACACATCTTTGGTTAAGCCGTTTATCATTGTGGAAGGATTTGACCCATGGGAATTAGACGGTCGGAGGGATGAGGACGATCCATATTATGGTAAAGGATACACGACATTAGAAGACCTTTTGAAAAAGCGAAAGTCATTAAAATCAATTTGTGACAGTTGTGATATTGTTTATGTTGATTGGAATGACAGTTGGGCGAGGATTCAAGATAATGCTGAGTTGCTGATTAAGATAATCAAATGGGTGAATGAGCATAAAGTTGGTGATGAGGGAAATGTTCTTATGGGACAGAGCATGGGAGGACTTGTTGCCAGATATGCTTTATGTAAGATGGAAAAGGAGCACATTCCACATAGAGTGACTACATTTGTAAGCCATGATGTCCCTTATTTGGGAGCCAATGTCCCTATTGGACATCAGCATGCTTTTGCGGACATCATGTATAGTTCAGTATTTTCATCCGCAATTAATCTTGCTGTGGCGGACAGCCTCAAAGATAAGTTGCGTTATGCAAAGATGTATTACAACTCTCCTTCTGCACGTCAGATGCTGATACATCATGTAAACACAGATGGGCTGGTGGATGATTCCGAACACTTGCAATGGCAGAAGACCCTAAAAGACATTGGTTTTCCAAAAGGTGACTATAACTTGTCTATCCAAAATATCGCGATAAGCAATGGCGGGATCAATAATCAGCAAGCCGACACTTTACTGAATATTGAGGGGCATTACAAAATAGCCGGTTGGGTTCGTTTCCTTGCAGGTCTGGCATTGCCAAGGTATCCTCTAGGAACGCTTTTGTTTGACTCTTTTGCATCGAAAGTCAATGTCAAGGCAAAATTCAATACTTATCCTTTTGTGTCACCAGGGTCTAAGGTCTATGAGGCTTCAATTAAGTACAATAAGAGAATTAAATGGTTGGGAATTAGCCGGACATACTCATTGTATTCAAAGACAAAATATGCACCATCTAGTGTTGGTATTGATAATTCTAATGGCTCTTTTTATGTATTACCCAGTGATATTACAAAAACATTGAAAAAATATCAGGAAGACTATAATGAACTGGATTCGGTTTCAGTAGTAGATAGATTCATTATTGTGCCTACGGCCAGTGCATTGTGCATAGGCTCTGATAGCCGAAGCCTTACTCAGGCAGACTATCATGGCGTTTTCTCGAAAGAGGATTACTCAAAGACACTTTTTTCATACATTTATGTCGGTGACGAGGCTGATGTGCATATAGCTATTAACAAGTCGATAGCCAATTCGATAACAGAAAGATTAAAGATTAAATTCGGAGGACCGATATTACCTAAAGAAAACGACCGTTACTACATCAATAATTACACAGGAAATATAGAGTGGTCAACATCTGACAGTAATATTGCCACAATTGATGATTATGGTAGAATCCATGTCAAAAAAACTGGATTTGTGACCGTCTTTGCTAGATGTGAGGATGGTACCACACATGCAATGAGGGTAATGACAGGCATACCGGAGTTCTCTTTATCAAGCCAGAAGAGAATTGTGGCTGGTGGGTATAGTCTCAAGGCTAGGTGTGATGTCGCTGAGCTTGCTGATTTCGTTTCAAGAACGAATCTTCATGGATTATGGGGTGTTAAATATGATGCCGGAGAAATTGACTGGACAGAAGACCATTCCCTTATATTTGAGAGCGGAGGAGAAGGTATGAGCTATTCGACTTTTGTGTCTAATGGGGATAAGAATGCTTATGTTTATTTTAAAGCGGTCAATGATGCCTTTACCAGCAAGACAAGCATGGTAGTATGTTCTGCCGTGCCTGTGGAAAAGCCAATAGAGGGTCCCGTTATCATTACTAAGAACGGCATCCTTGTCCCTAATGATGAGGATAATCAGATAACTACAAGAAGCGGTGCTGTTTCGGAAGTGGTCTCGTATTGCATTGAAGGAAAAGTCAACCTTGTTTTCGATCATATTCCTTCGGCATCAGAGTTACGGAGGGAGTTGGCTGAATCTAAGGAGTTCAGAGAAATACTGATGGATGTGAAACCTTGGGGCGAGCGTGAAAGTATAATTCTAAAAGTCCGGATTGTCTCAGGAGAGGAGAACTATGAAGGTGTTTTGAAACTGATTTACAAAAAGATAATTTAAGAATAAAAATATTTAATATTAAAGAGGAAGCGTCATGAAAAGAATAGGTAACTTGGTATGTTTTGTTTTTGTAATTACCTCTGTCGCAGGATGCATCTATAAGGATTGCTCAACAGACCTCCCTGTTGATTATGTTTATGTGAATAACAGTGATTATCATATAGAAGCTCAGATTGGAACTGATAATCTTAATCGGAATATCGTACAAAGGACGATGCCGATTGATCTCATGCCGGGAGATCGGGATACCATTGTAACAAATAAGGT
This sequence comes from uncultured Bacteroidales bacterium, assembly GCA_934678915.1. Lineage (GTDB taxonomy): Bacteria > Bacteroidota > Bacteroidia > Bacteroidales > UBA932 > Cryptobacteroides. The sequence goes on along the minus strand of CAKUSF010000020.1, from coordinate 8,993 downwards.
AATGCCGCCACGTTTTCTGAGCTCACGATATACTGTCGTTTTTAGCGATTCAGTATTGTTTACTCAATATATCTGTAAGTGGCACGGAGATTCTAACTATTTTCCGCGATTCTGTGTAGCTTATACTAAACTGAAAGATGTAAATTCAAACGGACACCTTCTTTATCAATTTACATATACAAATGCTCATTATGATATGATGTCTTCATATTCTCACCAACACTGTTGCGTTTATAAATATCATATCGTCACAGATGAACAAGGTAACCGGATTGATCTAAAATAAGTTGGCTCTCGTGAGGAGAAAAGAACTCAGAAGGTGTTTTGAAGCTGATTTACAATGAGATAATTTAAGAATATAAGAATACTATGAAGAAGATACCTTATTTGTTGCCGTTTTGGACGCTGACCATGGCGTTGGTTACGGGGTGTAAGTATGATGCGGAGAAATATTCAACGAAGGTGCCAGCAGACTTTTACTATGTCAACAATAGTGACCATAAAATGGACATGCTTTTCTTTCCTAAGGGAGTATGGTCATCCGGCTATGATACGTTGATTGACAAAACGACAATTCACCTTAAGCCTGGTGAAAGCATCTTGGTCAAGACCGATGATCCAGTGGATGGACACGATCCTATTTTTGAACAGTTTGTGGTGATCTATGATGACACTGAGTTCTTTAGCTATTTCAGTACTATTTTCCGGAGGTGGGACCGTAGAATTCCTTTGTATCCGATAAGCTATAAGAGACTTTTGGGTACAAATGAGTTTGGACACCAGACCCTTGAGTTCATTTTTACGAATGAACATTATGATATGATGAAAGAAGGGAAAGACAATGTCAATGATACAATCATAACAGATGAGCATGGAGAAAGATTCTTCAAAGGGTGGAATTTGTACGGAAAATATTCAGGAGTGAATATTGATGGTGTTCTTTGGGCACCAGTAGATTATGGGGAAAAGAATTGTGGAAATCAAGGGTACGCGATGTATCATGAAGCGATCCGCGGGTGCCCTATCTCCTGGAGGTTGCCTACTGCGGAGGAGTATAAGATTCTGAGTACTAATCATTCTGCGTGGAATGCCAAGTATTCTGATGATAGCGGAATGCGTTTTTCAGGGCTTAAGGAATATTCTGCCGACTCGACATCTCTTCTATTCACCCCTGATGCTGACAGTGGAGTGTACAGGGAAGGCAATTTCTGGACGTCCACAAAGGTTTCGGATGATGAGGCTCTGGTGTTCTCATTTAATAACAATAATAAAGTCAGCTTTGAGCCAGCGGAAATTTCGAAGCGGTACAGGGTTCGTTGTGTCAAGACCGAAAAGAGAAAGTACATTTAACACAACTTTACGAAAAGAATAATTTTCCGGGATATTGCTTGTTTTAGTAATAAAATCCGTATATTTGCAGTCCGTTTCCGATTCTGTGGGATTGAGGAACGGGGAACGGTTCCGTAGCTCAGCTGGATAGAGCAACAGATTTCTAATCTGTGGGTCTAGGGTTCGAATCCCTACGGAATCACAAAAGGGGTGACTAAAAAGTCACCCCTTTTGTGATATATACAACCCCAACCACTTCGTGACAGCCAATATAGGCAAAGGAATACCTTACGTCATGTTTCAGTCGGTCAGAAAAATAAAATTCCAAATTTTGGTAACGTGCAAAATTTGGAATTTTCTTTTTTCTGACCTTTGCACCACGTGCGATGCGCTTCGACAGGTTCGGTGGTCGAAGCACGACCATGCCGGGTCAGGCCTTGGCATTCTTGTGGCCGAGCCATTCAAGGGCGACAACTAGAAGAGCTCCGACAAACATCCAGATGATGGCGGAGGCGGTTTGAGGGGCTATGGCTGAGGACAGGTTCAATCCTGTGTCAACAAGAGCTTGAACTCCTGCTTGGGCTTGTTCCACTGTTTGGCCCTCACGCATCAGTTGCGCTGTCATCACACTAACCTTGTCGCTCCAAGGCCAAACTTTTACCAATGATCCCAACGTGAAGCCGATCAAGGTTATCAGCGTTGGTCTCTCGTAATGCGCTATCAACCAGTGCAGGAACTTCGAGAATGCAGCGAGTCCAAGAACGCAGCCGATTCCGAACATGATAAGTACCGGCCAGTTAAGTTCACTGATAGCTCCCATGACATATTCATACTTCCCTAGTAGCACCAGAATGAAGCTACCGGAGATGCCGGGAAGGATCATCGTGCAGATTGCGATTGCACCGCAGATCATGATGAACCATTTGGCATCAGTTGTCTGGGTAGGGGACAGAAGGCAGATTGCTGCTCCGAGGAAGATTCCAAAGACCAGCCAAAGTCCGTCAGTCACTTTCCAACCTTTAATGTCATAGAGCATGTAAACCCCTGAGACCACAATCAACCCAAAAAAGAATGCCCAAGTCTGAATCGGATGGTACGCCAGAACATATTCCATCAACTTGGCAAGCGAGAAGACACTCACAATCACACCGACTCCCAACCAAAGCAGGAAAGTTCCATGAATATCCTTCCAAAAGTCCTTGACCTTTCCTTGAAGCAACAGTTTCCATGAGGACGGGGACAGCAGAGAGTTCAGCGCCTCTATTAATTCATTGAATATTCCCGTGAGGAGTGCGATGGTGCCACCTGACACTCCAGGGATAACATTAGCCGCTCCCATGGCGAAACCTTTGAGAGCGACAACCGCGTTTTTGACAACGTTAGACATGTTTGGATATTATTGAATTTTCGTTAGATAGCTCTTGATAGCAGAGAAACTGTCAAGTTGGGAAACTTCTTTCCCCTCAGGATCGCTTATGACGAGATCGAACAGGTTGCCGCTCATTTGCTGACGCCCTATTTTGAAACGCGCCTTAGAGGTGCGTGCCATATATTCAATTGAAAAATCAGGGTTTTTGATCAGTGAGATGAATAGATCCGGAGCCTGTTCTTCAAGTACATTCATCTTGTAGCGGGACGGTCTGCCGAGCCAGTCTAGATCCTTCTTTGTGATGGTGGTCTGTATGCTAGTGATCAACCTGTCCTCGCTGCCGATCTTTCTAAAATCCTGAAAGAAAACGCAACCTTTGATGTCGTGTGCCCTGAAAAAGTTCATTATCGCAGTTTTGCATACATCGAAAGTTGACTCTTCCGCATCGATGATTGCAACGTATGAATGAATCTTACCCAAAGGGAGAATCTCCGTGGGTACTGTACTGGAATGCTTGCGCAGGCTTCTTTTTCTGAATATGTTTTTAGCGAACTCGAACATAATTTACTGATTTACAGAGGCTATCAGCTCGCGAATCTCACGCTTGGCGTCCTTCCATCTCGGAACGTCGATCTTGGTGCCGATAACTTCGACGACCTTTGCAGCAATTATTGAGCCTATTTCTCCGCAAACTTTCAGCGGCATTCCGAGCGAGTGGGCGTAGAGGAATCCGGCAGCGTAGGTGTCTCCAGCTCCGGTTGCATCGATCGTGGCTGCTGGCCAAGCCTCTATGTAGTGATATTCATCACCCTGCTTGACCATGGACCCGTCCTTGCCTACTTTTACCACTGCGATTTCGCATTGGCTTGCCAAAGTGTCCAAAGCCTCACGCGGCTCCTGTTTTGTGAATGCCCTGGCTTCGCTCTCATTGGCAAAGACGATGTCAACGTAGCGCTCAACAAGATTGTGGAAGAATGCTTCGTTGGACTCTACCACGTTGTAGGAAGCCATGTCAATCGAAATCTTGCATCCAGCATCCTTGGCCATTTGCACGGCTTTGCGTATAAGGTCTTGATTCTGAACGAGGTATCCTTCGATGTGGAAATAGTCGTAGCCTTTGAAATAGTCTGGCTTAAGATCTTCTGGAACAAGTTCCAAAGCAGCTCCCATGTAGTCAGCGAAAGTCCTTTCTGAGTTCGCCCCTGTGATGAAGCACATCGCTCGTCCCGATCCTTTGGTTCCACTCAGCAGGGTCGTCTTTACTCCATACTGCTCAAGTGTGCTCTTGTACAGATGCCCAAGTTCATCGTTGCCGATCTTTCCAATGAAGCCAGAAGGCATCCCGAATATGGACGTACATGTGATCGTGTTGGCCGCTGAGCCGCCTGGAACATACTTCACACCGAACTCCTTCAGCTTGGACCAGATACGATCACCGGTCTCAAGGTCAACATGTTGCATGCTTCCCGGAGGGAGGTGGTACTCGCGGAGCATCGTCTCGTCAGGAAACACGGCCAGAATGTCCGTCAGGGCGTTTCCAATTCCTAAAATTGATTTCATATAATAATATTTATCATTATCTAAAGTAGGTCAACTTACAAAGTTAAGGAATATTTGATTAAATTTGTAAGCTATGAATAAGAAGGTCGGGAATATTCTTAAATACAGCGTGTCCATCTCACTTGCGGTCGTGCTGCTATACTGCTCTTTCAAAGGAGTGGACTGGCAGGACTTTCTTGAAGGGGTGAAGGCTTGCAGTTGGGAATATGTCATCTTGTCCATGCTTTTTGGACTGCTTGCTTTCTATCTGAGAGCTCTTCGTTGGAGAGAACTGTTGCTGCCGATTGATTCGTCCATTTCACGCTTGACTTGCTTTAATGCAATCAACATCAGCTATTTGATTAACATTGCCTTGCCACGTGTCGGAGAATTTGTCCGTTGCGGCTACATCACAGCCCATTCACCGAAAGAGCATGGTCCCGGAGGGTCTAGCCACCGCGTTGCTTCTTACGACAAGGTGCTTGGCACAGCAGCCCTCGAACGCTCGGTTGATGTGATTGCGATGTTCGGCATCATGGCCATATTCCTGATTTTCACTTGGGAACGGTTCGGAGGATTCTTTTCGGAGAAGATTCTCGGAGCGGCATCTGGTGGTTTCAGCGTTGGCAAAATCGTGATAATGGTTTCTGCGATTGTGGCTGTAATTGCTTTCATAACATGCGCAATCCTTTTCGCAGACAAGTGGGCCCCGCTTAGGAAAATCAGCGGTTTCTGCAAAGGCGTGTGGGAGGGATTCCTGAGCTGCTTGAAGATGAAAGGAGCATGGAAATTCCTGACTTTAACCGCAGGAGTGTGGTTTTGCTATTGGATGATGAGTGCCACGATTCTTTGGGCTCTTCAAGGAATATCCCCGGATTCCGTCAGCCCGGAACTCGCTTCGGCAGTGGATGCCATCCAGAGCCTGAATTTGACGGATGCTCTCTTCCTGATGATTGCCGGAAGCCTGTCCTCTATCGTCCCAGTGCCGGGAGGATTCGGGGCGTTCCATTTCATAGTTTCCTCCGCGATTTCCTACGTCTACGGCATCCCGGTGCAGTTCGGGATGATATTCGCGACCCTGTCGCACGAGTCCCAGGCCGTGAACCAGATCCTATGGGGATGCATTTCCTGGATAAGTGAATCTTTACGAAAAACAAATAATCAATAAACAAAAAGAATTATGAAGATTAAAAATTTGTTCCTGATTGCGGTGGGCGTACTTATGATGTCGTCCTCATTCACCGCGACCGCTGCGAAACTTCCTAAAGAGGTCAAGATGACCAAGGAGGTTCTCATGGACAAGATCAAGGGAGGCTGGGCCGGAAAAGTTATCGGCTGCTCTTACGGTGGACCTACCGAGTTCAAGTACTCTGGGTTCATCAATGACGAGATCGAAATTCCGTGGCACGAGCACATGATTAAGTACTGGTTCGACAAATTCCCTGGATTGTACGATGATGTGTATATGGATCTTACCTTCGTGGAGATCTTTCAAAAAGAAGGTCTTGACGCTCCGATCGAGTCTTTCGCAAAGGCGTTCGCCAACGCTCCGTACCCTCTCTGGCACGCCAATCAGCTCGGACGCTACAACATCCTCAACGGTGTGATGCCTCCTGAGTCCGGCCATTGGCACAACAACCCGCACGCAGACGACATCGATTTCCAAATCGAGGCCGACTACGCTGGTCTGATGGCTCCGGGAATGATCAACACCTCCTCGTTCTACTGCGACGAGATCGGTCACATGATGAACTACGGTGACGGTTGGTACGGTGGCGTGTATGTCGCTGCGATGCTTTCTCTCGCGTTCGTAAGCGATGACATGAACTTCGTTGTCAATGAGGCTCTTAAGGCTATCCCAGCGCAGAGCAACTACTACAAGGCCATGGCTGATGTCATCAAATGGCACAAGCAGTATCCTAAGGACTGGCACATCACATGGGCTCTCTTCAACAAGCACTACGGCTACGACATTGGCTGCCCTGACGGAGTTGACAACCAGTTCAACATTGATGCTGTCATCAACAGCGGCTACATCCTCATCGGTCTTCTCTACGGAGACAAGAACTTCTACCGCACGATCGACATCTCAACCCGCTGCGGTCAAGACTCTGACTGCAACCCTTCATCGGCTGCCGGAATCCTCGGAGTCATGATGGGTTACAAGAATATTCCTGAATATTGGAGAAAGCCTTGCGAGGAGGTTGAGGATATTCCTTTCGTTTACACCGACATCTCCCTCAACAAGGCCACTGAATATTCCCTCAGCCAGGCTCTTCAGGTGATTGAGCGCAACGGTGGCTCTGTCAATGGCGACAACATCACCATTAAGGTTCAGAAACCTGAGGCCGTCCGCTACGAGAAAGCTTTCGAGGGCCACTATCCTCAAGGTAAGGTCACAGTCAAGAAGACTGTAACGAATGTCGGGCAGATCAAGTTCAAGGGTAACGGAATCGTTGTCAAGAGCCACTACTACAAAGGTGCCGGCTACAACGACAACACCGGTTACGTCGGAGAGGTCGAGATCTATCTTGACGGCAAGCTCTCGGCTGTGGCCAAGAACCCTATCAAGGGCAACGGAGCCGCTCCTGACCTCTACTGGAAGTACGATCTTCCTGAGGGCGAGCACACTCTGACATTCAAGTTCCTCAACAAGCAGGACAACATGAACATCGTCATTGACAACTACCTGGTATATTCCAGCAAGCCGAAGGTTGTGAACCATGTCGATGAGTAATATGAAAATATTCAGAATTTTAGCGACAGCCGCTATCGCTTTGGCTTCCTTGGTTGCAGTTCCGTGGGACTCTTCGGCCAAGACGACATCCAAGGAGCTTTACAAGCAGTTTCAGAACCCAGACAATCGTTACCGTCCTTTCGTGCGCTGGTGGTGGAACGGAGACCGTGTCGAGGCCGAGGAACTTGTGCGTGAGCTTCACATCCTCAAGGATGCGGGGATCGGAGGAGTCGAGATCAATCCGATCGCCTTTCCGTATGGCGCTGACGCAAAGGACACGAAATCGCTCAAATGGCTGAGCGACGAGTGGATAGATATGCTGAAGGTCGTGTTCGACGAGGCTGAGCGCATCGGGATGACATGCGACCTGATCATCGGATCCGGTTGGCCTTTCGGTGCTGAAACTCTTCCGCGTGAGGAGAGAGCTTCTGTCATGCTGACTTATGCCCAGAAAGTGACGGGAGGAGAGAGATTCGAGATGTCTAAGTTCAACATATTCAAGAACATCGATCCCGGTGTGACGAAGGTGAACACTAGCCGTACTCCTGAACTGGTGTCGGTCTATCTGGCTCCGGACCCGATCAATGATCTCAGTGAGGCGATTGATCTGTCGAGCAACATCGATGGCGATGTGATCACCGTGGATGTGCCGAAGGGCAACTGGCAGTTCTACGCAATGGTGAAATATGAGTCGTTTGCCTGCGTGATCAACGGCGCTCCCGGGGCCGCTGGCTCGATCCTGAACCACATGGACGCAGCGGCTGTCCGCAAGTACCTTGACCACATGACCGACACGATCGAGGCGCGGATCGGACCTCTTTCCAAGCATCTCAGGGCTTTCTTCGTGGACAGTATGGAACTTGAGGGGTGCAACTGGACCGGAGATTTCCCGGAGGAGTTCAAAACCCGAAGAGGCTACGATCTGATGCCTTGGCTGCCGTTCACGATGTTCAAGGTTGGAAGGCTCGGCAACGTGGAGAGTTTCGACTATGGCTCGAAGAAAGGCGAGAAATTCCAGGATCAGGTGAACCGTGTGCGCTTTGATTTCGAACTCACGAAGGCTGAACTTCTCAATGAGCGGTACATGAACACATTCCTCTCCTGGTGCAAGGAAAAGGGTGTCAAGTCCCGTTCCCAGGCCTATGGCAACGGATTCTTCATCGAGGAGTCCTCTCTTGGCCAGGACATCCCGGAAGGCGAGTCTTGGACAACCAACTGGCTCAAGCACAGGATAGGAGAGGAGATGGGCGACGAGGACTACCGCCGCGGGCGCGCCTACACGATGATTAATAAATATGTCTCGTCGGCCGCTCACCTGACAGGCAAGCGCGTTGTCAGCGCCGAGGAGATGACCAACACCTACAAGGTGTTCACGACAAGCCTTGAGTTCCTGAAGGTCGGCTCGGACATGAGTGCGATCTCCGGCACGACTCATTCAGTGTGGCATGGCTTCAACTATTCACCTCTGGATGCCGAGTTCCCTGGCTGGGTACAGTACGGTACATTCCACAACGAGAGGAACACTTGGTGGCCTTACGTGAACAAGTTGAATGACTACCGCGCGAGGATCGCCAGCCAGCTTCAGAACGCTGACATGTACACCGACATCGCTATCCTGCCTGCCAACTACGACATGTGGAGCACGATGGGTGTGCAGACCGAGCCGTTCCCTGTGGCCTTGAATATTCCTTACACCTCCCTGATCTGGGAGGCCATCCACAAGAACGGTGGCGGAGCGGACTACGTCAGCGAAATCATCCTCAACGATGCGACTGTCCGTAACGGCAAACTTTGCTACGGGCCTAAGGAATATGGTACCCTATTCATAGTTGAGGTGACTAGTACGACACCTGAGACACTTGCCAAATTGGAAGAGTTCGTGAAGGGTGGCGGAAGGGTTTTCTGCATCGGGAAATATCCAGAGAAGTCTCTTGGTCTCAAGGATTTCGAGGCTCGCGACAAGCAGATCACCGAGGCTGTTGCACGTCTGAAGGAGTACAAGGATAATTTCATACTACT
>CAKUSF010000019.1 GCA_934678915.1 uncultured Bacteroidales bacterium | reverse complement strand
GCTTTTGAATATCTTCTCCGCAGCGGCAAACTGCGCCACAATGTGAAGTTCATTTTCGAGGGAGAGGAGGAGATCGGTAGTCCGTCCCTTCCGGCTTGGGTTAAGGAGCACAAAAAATGGCTTGGAGCCGATGTGATACTCGTCTCTGACACAACGATGATTTCCGACAAGGTTCCGTCCATCAACTGCGGTATGAGGGGGTTGGCCTATCTTGAGGTGACTCTGACCGGGCCTGACAAGGACCTGCATTCTGGACATTACGGTGGTACCGTCGCGAATCCTATTCAGACGCTGTGTGATCTGATTTCTGGATTGATAGACAAAGACGGACGTGTGACTATTCCTGGATTCTATGACGATGTAGTGGAGCTGTCAAAGAAAGACCGTGCCCAGCTTGCCAGGGCTCCGTTCAACCTTAAAGAGTTTGAAGAGTCTGTGGGAGTCAAAGCTTTGCGTGGCGAGAAAGGCTACACTCCGCTTGAGCGGATAGGCATCAGGCCTTGTCTGGATGTGTGCGGAATATGGGGCGGGTACACTGGAGAGGGTGCCAAGACTGTCCTCCCGTCCGTCGCTCACGCCAAGATCTCGATGCGTCTCGTGCCGAATCAGGAGAGCGCCAAGATCACGAGGATATTCAAGAAACATCTGGAGAAGATTGCCCCGAAATATTGCCGCATAGAGGTCAAGCCGTGCGAGGGTGGGGAAGGGTTCCTTATTCCGATCTCGTCACCAGCGTTTCAGGCAGCCTCGAAGGCTATGGAGGAGGTCTATGGCGTCAAGCCGGTTCCGAGTCGTGGCGGTGGAAGCATAGCGGTACTGGCGGACATGCAGAAGATCCTTGGTGTGGATCCGCTTCTGATGGGTTTCGGCCTTGAAAGGGACACAATCCATTCTCCGAACGAGAGTTATCTGCTTCGGCAGTTCTTTGCGGGGATGGAATCCATTGCTAAGTTTTATGAATATTATGAATAGAGGTCGCTTCGACAGGCTCAGCGACCGAAACAGTGCGGTCACTGAGCTTGCCGAAGTGACATAATCTAACAACGAACATGACAACAACAGAATTATATTCTCAAATAATAAAGAAAGGTTCAATGCTCTGCGTTGGCCTTGACACCGATTTTGCAAAGATTCCAGAGTGCGTGAAGGCTGGCAGGACGTTGAATGAGGCCGTGCTTGAGTTCAACAAGCGCATCATCGACGCCACAACCCCTCATTGTGTTGCATTCAAGCCGAATCTCGCCTTCTACGAGTGTCTCGGAGTGGACGGTATGGCAATCCTTGACAAGACAGTCGAGCATATTCGTTCAAACCATCCGGAGCAGTTCATCATCGCGGATGCCAAGAGGGGAGACATCGGCAACACCGCCAGAATGTACGCCAAGTCCCTCTTCGAGACTTTCGACTTTGACGCGGTTACTCTGTCACCGTACATGGGCAGCGAGACCGTAACTCCTTTCCTTGAATATCCCGGACGCTACGCCATCGTGGTAGCTCTGTCCTCCAATCCGTCTTCGGTCGATTTCCAGACTGCGGAAAAAGGTGGAAAGCCTCTCTATCAGGTTGTGATGGAAAAAATGATGGAAATCTCAACACCTGAGAACATGATGTTTGTGGTAGGTGCTACGAAAGCTGACAAGCTGAAGGGAATCAGACAGTTCTGCCCGGATAACTTCTTCCTTGTTCCTGGTGTCGGGGCTCAAGGCGGAAGCGCTGAGGAAGTGATTGCTAACGGAGCTAACTCCAAAGGCGGTCTCCTGATCAATTCATCCCGTGGAGTCCTTTACGCATCTTCTGGTGAGGATTTCGCCCAGGCTGCCGCAATCGTTGCTGCCCGTACCGCCACGCTGTGATGATTCACAATATCTCAGTACACAAGGCTTCTGTCTTTTTCAAACCACGGACACAGCAATGTGCCCCTGGCTGCTGCCAAAGGCGGGTCATTGTGGCTGACACTATTCCTGAATAAGGGGGACAGCCACACGAATCGGCCTCTCATCTTACTCTGAGGCATTCTCCCGTGCCCGTGGTTTGTAAACTACCTGTCAGAGGGTTCTGAAGCGGTACTCTATCTTCCATTTGGCTTTGTGGCCGGGCTCGATGAGCAGTCTGGTGTATGGCTCAAGACAAGCAACCTCGTGGTTGCTCCAGAAAACTGCGTACTCCATCGTGGCATCTGAACGGACATCCACGGTCATGCCGTTGGCCAGGTTTGCGAGCTTGAAAGTGTATTGTTCCTGAGGCTGAGGACCTTTGAGATCCCCCATGAAGACGCGTTCGTCTGGTTTTAGATTTCTGTCAAAGCGTATCCCATTACTTGTGAGATGCACACAATCGTAATTCTCGCGCCAATGGCCATCCGGACGGAATGGCAGCATGATGACAGTGTCTTTACCGGTTGTGGCTCCGTCAAGGATGAAAAAGTTATGGTTGTAAACGTACAGATCCATGACGTTCTCTCCTTTGTTCTCAATGCAGTGTTCAAGCGTCAGAAGTCCTTCTTCCGGTATAGAGACCTTTTTCTGGTAGCGATACGCGTACCCTCCAGCCGACAACCTATGCGTGAATGCCGCATTGTCTGTTTCGTTTTCTAAGAACCATTCGCCTCCATCCAATGTTTTGTAAAGATGGAACCTATCATATTCATTCTCATCCTTTTCAAGTAGTCCGACCCCCAACTTCAAGAAACCTCCTCCGGGAGCCGCATCATCGTAGCCGATAGGGGTGAACTCTTCTGCTGGGCCACTGACAGCATCGTGCTTGAAAGGATCATATTCATGAAACCATTGGCTGATGTATCGTCTTCCACGATGCTCCAAAGTGAGGATGATTCCGCTTCGGTCGAATCGGGTGCCACGGTAGTACGGTTCATTGACATCTGGCCTTGCCAAGGTCAGTCTTGTCGTGCCTTTAGACAGTTCAATCATCAGAAAGTGCTTCGTTTGTTCATCCTAAAGCAGATGTGAGTCTTCCTCAGTGCCTTTTCGTTGACCATTTTGGCCACCTCGCGCCCCATTTCATTGAAGTCTGTCGAGATGGTTGTCAGGCCGTTCAGCACAACGCGGTCAACAGGGGAGTCGTTGTAGGAGATGATGTAGTAGTCTGTCCCTACGGTGAGTCCTTTAGCGTTATCTACAAGGGCGATGAGGCCTGAGTCAAGCTGACTGGTAAGGATAAGGAAAGCGTCTCCTTTCTTAACTTTGGCCGGTGCCTCGCTGAGGAACTGCACCTTGATCTTGTGTTCTTCGCAGAACTCGGTGACTCTTTTTTTCATGATGGACCAGTAGAGGGATGTCGGCATAGCTATCACTTTAAGATGCCCGATTTGCTCCAGCTTTTCTGCGCCTTGCTCCAGTCCATAGTAAACATCATTCTCGAAGTCCTGGTAGGCTGCCCCGAAGTTCCCGATCATTCCTGGTATTAGACGGTCCAACATTATCAGCTGGTGGTTTGGGATCCTTTTTATGATTTTTCTGACACGGTCCTGAATCTTTTTCTCAAGACTGAAATGGGGCGACACAACGTACCAGTCGAATTTTCCGAGGTTCTCATTCACGAAATATTCGAATATGTCGATGTCTTGGTTGTACAGCAGGACAGTGTCTTCCGACTGGCCTTTCAGTTCCTGATGGAAGCCGCGCACAATTTCCTGCTTGTAGATACTGAACCTGTCAATGAGGAAAAGCACTGAGATTGTGCTTTTTTCGGATGTGTCCGCCACATAGAATCCTTTACCTTGTTGAGCCTCCAGAATCCCATTCATTCTTAGGATGCCATAAGCCCTTTTGACTGTCTCCTTCGAGATTTCCAGTTCGTCCGCAAGGACGTTCATCGAAGGAACCAGCTCGCCTGTCTTGAGCCTGCCGTCTTTCACGGCTTCTGTCACTGCCGACACAAGCTGCTTGTAGACAGCAGTCTTGCTAGTTGTGTCGATCTCGAAACTAATCATATTATCAGTAATTATCTTATGGTGTGCTTTGGTATGGTCAAATTTACTACAAAAATCTCAATGGCAAAGCAAATTATCGTTTTTTTTGCAAAATAGTGTAGTGTGGTGTGGTATAATATTCGAAGAAATCGCTATCTTTGCACGAAATTACAAAAATGATGAAGGAAAAATCTTGGATGAAATGGGAAGTCCTTCTCCTGTTGTGGATGGCATATCTGCTGAATCAGGGGGACAGGCAGGTGTTCAACACCGTTCTTCCTTCCATAAGAGAAGCTTTGAATCTGACTGACACATCAGTCGGTCTGATAGCCACTGTGTTCAACCTTTTCTATGCCTGCATGGTTCCATTAGGTGGTTGGGCAGGGGATAGGTTCAGTCGTAAATGGGTTGTCACGGTGTCGATCCTGTTCTGGAGCGTGGCTACCATGTTTACCGGACTAGCTAACAGTGTCTTTCTCCTCATCATCATGAGGAGTGTCGCTACAGGCGGAGGCGAGGCATTCTTCGGCCCAGCGAACTATTCGCTTCTCGGTCAGTACCACACTGACACGCGCGCAAGAGCTATGTCCATCCATCAGACCGCCTATTATGTCGGAGTGATAGTGGCTGGATGGCTTGCAGGCGCGATTGCGGACTATTTCGATAAAAGCAACCCTGGAAACGGATGGAAATATTCATTCATCATTTTCGGAGCAGCTGGGATTCTTTGGGGCATCTTGATGGCTTTCAGACTTAAGGATAAGCCTTTGACTGATGCCGAGTTGGAGGAGAAAAACAGGCACAAGCCGGGCATACTGGACGGTTTCAAGACAGTGTTCACCACGCCCACTGCCGCTGCTTTGACAATAGGATTCTCCGGGCAGATCTTTGTGATTACCGGTTACATGACATGGATGCCGTCTTATCTTCAGGAAGAATTGGGGCAAAGTCAGGCCGCTGCTGGATTCAACTCGATGTTCTGGACGTATGTCGCAGCCTTTGTCGGTGTCTTGCTCTCTGGTTCGCTTTCGGACAGACTTGCGGCTAGGAACCATAAGGCAAGGATGCTTCTTCAGGCAGCTGGCCTGCTGCTAGGAGCTCTTCCTCTGTTCTTCATAGCACGGAGCACAACTCTGACAGTACTCTATTTGTGCTTTGCTGCTTGGGGCTTCTTCCGGGCGTTTTTCGATGCCAACACTTATGCCGTCCTTTATGATGTCACGCCTGACAACCTTCATGCGTCTTGCTCAAGCGCGATGATAACGACAGGATTCGCTGTGGGGGCCTTGGCACCCGTTGTGTTAGGCGCGATGAAACAGAGCCTTGGCAGCCTTCAGGCCACATTCCCTGTGCTTGGGTGCATCTGGCTAGTCTGCGGAGCCATGATGGCGGTAGTGAGCTATACGAATTATCAGAAAGATTATAACAAATTAAACAATGAATAGGGGGGCAAAAACAAGAAAGCCTAGGGCAGGATTGCTGCTGGTGGCTTCTCCGAGGTTCAAGAACCTTTCCGGGCCTAAAAGAGGCTCTTATGGCGAAAAGAAGGAAGCTGTTTCGCGGCAAATAGTTGAATCCCTTGAGTTTCTGGATGTTGAATATCCCGGAATCGTCTATGAAAGGGAAGACGCGGAAAAGGCTATGGATTTGTTTTACAACAGCAAAGTTGATTTCATCATAACCGAGTTCCTCTCGTGGAGCGAGGATTTCGCGTGGGTCCGCTTTCTAAGGGATTGCCCGGACTTTCCGATGATCTTTGTCAATGTCGCCAAGGATAGGATGGCCTTCGAGACCACGCTAGACGATGATGATTTCATTGAATATCTCTGCTCCGGCACCTTGGTCGGGTCCCTTGAGGCCTCCGGTTCGGTGCGCAGGGTTCCTCGGAAGGGTGTGCGCTTCGTCATGGGCACAAGGGAGGAAGTGAACGAACAGATTAGGACGTTCTCGCGTGCTGCACTGGCAAGGACAGTGCTTCGTGGGGCCAATGTGGGACTCATGGCCAACATGAACGAAGCGATGTGGTCAACGTACATCGACAACTACGACCTGTTCACAAAGATAGGACCGGAGATTCATTACCTGCCGTATTCTGACTACAAGGATTATATCGACGCCCTGACGGACGAGGAAGTCAATGAATATGCCGGCTCCCTTACGTCCCGCTACAAGATGATGGAGGATGTGGAATATGACAAGTTCATCGGCTGCGTGAAGGCTTCGTTGGCACTTAAGAACATGGCGCGGGACAACGACATTGATGTCATGGTCTATAATGACATAGACCGGGCTACCTTCAAGGTCAGCGGTTGCCGAGCGGGATTTTATCACGACTGGTTCAACGAGAACATGAGTGTCCTCGTGCCAGAGGCCGACATGGGAGCGGGGCTGGCGACCTTCGTCTTGAAACTGATCTCAGGAGGTCATGTGAACTTCATCGAGCCGTTCCACATTGAGAATGATTTCGGAACCTTCGCTGGTGGACATGCTGGACCGAACGATCACAATGATTCGCGTTGGCAGGACAATGTGCTGATTGCTAGGGATGTGCGTTTTGCGAAAACCAAGTGGAAATATGCCGGGGCACCGTTTGCCTGGTACCGTTTCGGCACCGGAATGAAGACTGTTACCGGCATCTATGAGGAGGATGGGAAGTACAAGATGGTCTGCTTTATGGCAGAGTCGCTTCCGGGAAAACATATTCTTGCGACATATTCCCACAGCATTTTCCGCCCAGTTGTCCCTGTAAAGGAACTGTTTGAGAGGCTTCTAAAGATTGGGGTGACACAGCATTATGCCATTGTCGATGGAGACTGGCGGGAAGAACTTGCCGCGTTCGCTGAGATTATTGGATTCGAGTTTTATGATATCAGATAAATAGGAGAAACGAAAATGAGCTTTATGTACAACCCGTTTCCGTTCGATGACCCTAAGCCGGTCAATCGTCCGGAACTGTCCGAAAAGACAATCAGTGCGGTAGTTTCAGGAGGTACACCTGCCGTGGCGAAGAAATTTGCGGCCTCTGTCATTGAGAATGCAAGAACGTCCAATCAGATTCTGGCTTTTGATGGTTACACCACAGTTGATTGGAAACTGTTCCTGAACCTTGTGGCTAGGGAATGCCGAATCGCAGGAATTGAGTTTGTCTCGATTGATCAAAATAAGGAATGCTTCAAGACTGGTGAGGAGATCGACAAGATGATCGATCCTCTCCTCATCTGGGACACAAAGATCGATCCGACACTCCTCTATGGCAAGATCTACAAAGGTGGCTACGAGGGTCTTCTTGACGAGGCCAAGACGGTGGAGTTCGAGGAGAAGGTGGCGGCATTGAAGGGTGGAAAAGGCAAGGTTGTGGCCGTTTATGGCTACGGCTGTCTCATTCCGAGATTTAGGACGCTTTACGATGTGAAGTGCTTCTTCGACATCACTCCAAAGACCTCAATCCTGCGCATCCGAGGCGGTGAATATTCAAACATAGGCAAGGAGCGTCCGGATCAGATTAACCGTGTGATACGCCGTTGCTATTATTGCGATTTTGAGGTCGCTGTCTGCAACAGAAGGGAACTTCTGCACAGCTCTGCCATTGATTTCTTCTTCCTGACCGATGATCCGAAGAACATCGTCATGATGCCTTTCGAGGCATTCTCAGACATCTGCGCCCAGTTGGTGAAATACCCGTTCCGAGCCAAGCCTTGCTACCTAGAGGGCGTCTGGGGAGGCTCTTACATGAAGAGACTTCGCCATTTGCCTGACAACATGAGAAATGCAGCATGGGTGTTCGACTTCATCCCGATGGAAGTCAGTGTGCTCGTGAAGGCCGGAAACGAGACCCTGGACATCAACTTCTGCACATTTGTCTGCAAGGAAGGTGTGAACCTCATGAGCAAGGACTGCGTGGAGAAATTCCACGGTTACTTCCCGATCCGCTTCAACTACGATGACAGTTACCACTCAACCGGAAACATGTCCATCCAGTGCCATTCCGGCTCTGCCTACAACCGTGAGCACTACGGGGAGTTCGGACGTCAGGACGAAAGCTACTACGTCTGCGTCACAGGTCACGATGCCAAGACTTTCATCGGTTTCCGTGACGATGCAGACATTCCTCAGTTCTTCAAGGACATCGAAGCGGCTGACACTGAGCACAAACCGTGCGACTACATGAAGTACGTCAATTACGAAGAATCCAAGCCAGGTCTTCAGGTCATGCTGCCTGCCGGCACTATCCATTCATCAGGCCGAAATCAGGTCATCCTTGAGATTGGTTCCCTTACAATCGGTTCCTACACCTACAAGATGTACGACTACCTCCGTCTTGACTTCGATGGGAAACAGCGTCCAATCCACACTCGCCTTGGCGAGGAGAATGTGGCTCAGCAGCGCACAGCATCAGTGATCCGCGACCCTCAGAGTCCAGAGTACATCGTCCAGAAACCTCGCGTTGCCGCATCCGGTGAAGGATGGCAGGAACTGATTCTGGGAGAGAACGATCAGTTGTACTTCAGCCTCAGACGTCTGGATTTCGAGACTCAGTGTCCTCAAGACACTCATGGCGAACGCTTCCATGTGCTTGCCCTTGTCGATGGAGACCACGTCAGGGTACGCAGCGATGCCCATCCGGAGCGCAGCTTCGACATGGACTATCTTGACATTGTCTGTGTTCCTGCCGACATGGGTGAATATGTAATCGAGAACCTCGGTAAAGAGCCCGTCATGGTCCACAAGACAATGCTTCGGGACGGCTACCAAGATGTTGTCCTTTAACATGGAAGAAACCTTGCTTTTGGATGTAGGAGGAACGTTCATCAAGACCTCCGATGGCCGCGAGATTCCGGTCGATTCCAACGCTGACTTCACTTCAATCGCTGACTCATTTACGTCAGCGATTGGTGATTTTTGCCGTAAGGCCTCTGCCGCTCCAGGCATCAGACATGGGATCGGGGTCGCCATTCCGGGCCCTTTCGACTATTCTGATGGGATATTCCTAATGACTCATAAGTATGCGGCTGTCAAAGGGATGGATTTCCGCACTCTTGCCGGAATCCCCGAATGTGTCGAACTTCGTTTCGCCCATGACGTTAATTGCATGCTGGCCGGAGAGATCGCTTGCGGGAATGGGAAAGGGTTCGACCGTGTGGCTTTGGTCACGCTTGGGACAGGCCTTGGTTTTTCCATGTACATTGATGGGCAGATCTTGAAGAAAGAGTCGGGCTCGCCACTTGTCTCAATCTTCAGCCTTCCTTACAAGGATGGAGTCCTGGAAGATTATGCATCCAAAAGGGGAATAATGAACTATTATGCTTCTAAAGTAGGTGAAACCTTGTCTGTCAAAGATATAGCAGAAAAAGCCGTTCTCGGTGACAAAGCCGCTCAGGCTGCTTTTGACATGGCTGGAAGTGTAGTGGCCGAGGCGGTCGCTAACATATTAAAAGACTATGGAATAGAGTGTCTTCTGTTCGGAGGGCAGATTTCCCGTTCATTCTCCCTTATGGAATCAGCGGTAAAAGGAGGCCTTGCTGGCGTCCCTTCCCTAAAGTCCGTGAATATTGTTTCGGATTTTTCGAATGCCACGTTCAATGGTCTGGAAACGCTTATGCGCTAGTCAGGCACCGTTTCAACTTCTATGAATATAAAAGAGGATGACTAAGTCACCCTCTTTTAGTATATTCGGCTATCAGACTCCTATAGGAAGTCCATGCACAATGCGAGGTCTTCCTCGTCTGAAAGGACGTAACTTGCGCCTGCGATGAGCATTTGCTGGGCATCGAGTTCTCCCCATGTCACACCTGCCGGAATCACTCCGGCTTTCTTGCATGCAAGGACCCCTCTTTCATCGTCTCCGAGGTGTGTAACCTCCCTTCCCGTCACTCCAAGCCCTTTCACAATCTCCGAAAGGATCAATGAATATGCTCCTACATCACTTGCATCTACTTCAGCATAGACCTTGGCGAACTCCACTCCCTCCAAGCTCTTTCTGACAACCTCCTTGACTGCATCTTCGCTCTTAGAGGAGATGAGATACATTTTGATTCCTCTTGAATATAATTCCTTCACCTTCTCGCTGACCCACAGGTGAACATCTCCTTTCGCGTCAGTCAGTGTGCCATCCATGTCAAGCACAAGAGCTTTCATGGCCTTGCGAACGTAAGGATATTCATCGAAAGACATGTCTTCCGGGTCGGTCCTCGGATCGCCTGTTCGTCGCATCCATCGGTGCAGTTTGCGAGCCATTTTCTTTTCGATAGCTTGGTAGTCAGCTGATTCTGCCACATTTACAATCCTGTCTGGGTCGGTCCTGACATCGTACAACTCCCTTGCTGGCCTCAGTCCGAAGGCACGTTCAAAGATTTCTGACGGATATTCGTCCCTGTGGAACGACATGTAGGCCTTTGCGGGACCGTTCCCGGTGTCTCCGAACACAGGATCTACTCCGGCAGGAAGTCTCTCTGGGTGAAGATTTTCGATGTAGTGAAAGTCCTTTGTCACCACGGCTCTCATCGGGTAGCCATAGCCTCCGGGTCTAGTGTTGGTGTGGCGTTCCCTGTCAAGGTAAAGCTCCTTGCGGGTTCCGTCTCGTTTCCCTTTCAGAACAGGAATCATGCTGCGTGAATCCATGTCTGACGGCCCTTTGACGCCTGCGGCCTCGTAGAACGTGGCCGTAAGATCCATCAAGCTTACGAATCCATCGCACACTGAACCGGCCTTAACCACACCCGGCCACCTGATTGCAAGCGGAATGTGGCAGCCGAGATCGTAAAGATTGGACTTTGCTCTGGGAAACGAGTAGCCGTTGTCGCTTGTCATGACGAGCAAAGTGTTCTCAAGCCTTCCGGATTTCCTTAGTGCTTCGATCACCTCCTCGCATTCGTCCTGAAATAATTGAATATTATAGTAATAATCAGCCACATCCGTGCGTACATCCGGAGCGTCCGGCAGATCCGGACACAGCTTCAAGGAGTCAGGACAGAATCCATGCTCCTCACCGGAACCAACTGAATATGGCCTGTGCGGGCGTCGGCTGCCCATCCATGCACAGATCGGCTTGTCAGCTGGAGCCTGTTCGATCCATTCAGCAAGGTTCTGTACTTCATGCCCGGCTGGATTGTGCTCCCACCCGGTTTGCGAGAAGACTCCCGGCCCCCAACCCTTGTGCCAGTACACGGTCAAGTACCCCGCTTTCTCAAGCACTTCCGGGTACACGGTCAGGTCACGAGGAAAGTACGAATTGAGGTTGCACGCCTCGCCAAGACGGTGGGCGTAGCATCCGGTCAGAATGCAGGCCCTAGATGGGGATGAATGCGGAGCGGCACTGTACGCCTTTGTGAACAGCATCCCTTCTGCAGCCACAGAGTCGAACACTCTGGAATCCACGACTCTGTCTCCGTAAGGAGTCGCGTGAGGGAATCCCCAGTCATCGGCCAGTAGAAGCACGATGTTGGGTCTCGTCTGCTGGCCATGCATGTTCTGTGCGGCCAGACAGGCGAGCGGAATCAAGATAAGAGATGATTTTCCGGACTTGGTCATATTCCTACTTTAAATTGACTATCACCATGACAGGGTAGTGGTCGGAGATGTAAGGGACACCCCAATCAGGGCTGTTCAGAGTCTCGAACTTCGTGACATCAGCGTTCCTGTAGAAGATGTAGTCCAGTACGTGCCTGCGGGTGATTTCCATCTGGCCGAATGCGTTGAACGTGGTTGCATCGCTGCTCTGAGGTGCTGACAGACGAGCGTCTTTCATCCAATAGTAATACGGCTGAAGCCCCCAACGTCTTATGTCATCGGCTTCGTAGGAGGCGTTCATGTCTCCGGCAAGGAAGACGGTTGTCTTCTCTCCCGCCTGCGACTGCATCATGTCCAGGTTCAGCAGGCTTGAATTCAGTTTCCCCTCAAGGTCACAGTTCTTGATCCCAAGGCAGAGATGTGTGCAGTACCAGTAGAATTTCTTTCCAGTGGCTCTTTCCTTGAACAGCCCCCAGACCGTTCCTCTCCATTGTTTTGTGGTGACATCCCAACACATTGACGGCTCACTGGGAGTGGCGCTGTGGAAGAACCATCCTTTTTTAAGCAGTTTGACGGTGTTCCTGTTGTAAATAATCACAGCGTTCGCCCCCTTGCCGGAACCGGTGCCTTCAATCTCAATCATGTCATATTCAGGAAGAAGTTCCTTCAGGTCCGCGCGCATCTTGGCTCTGGCCTCATTCACGGCCACCACGTCAGGCTTGACGGAGTCCATCATCCTCTGTATGGCGTATTTGCGTACCTCCCAGTTTAGGACTCCAGTGTCCTTGGGAGTGTTGTAGCGGATGTTGAAGGACATCAGTTTCAGTTCAGCGGATGCCCTCTGGGAGAATCCTCCCAGAAGGATAGCCGCTGCGAATAATATTTTGAAGAAGTGTATATTCATGTTCGATGCTCACATCAATATCCAGGGTTCTGTTGGATGTTGCCTCCTGTCACGAGCACATCATTGGTCGGAATAGGCCAAAGATAGCCCTGCTCTTTGTAGAAGTGCCTTTCGTGGATTGTTTGGGCAGCAGCGAATGCTGACAGGCCTCCAAGATCAGGGATTCCGTTCTCGTCCACATCCGGGGTGTAGTTTATGAAGTCTGCTCCAAGTTTCTGAAGTTCGGCTTTCTTGTTGTAGGCAAAACCCCACTCGTAGCCGTTGAGTGCCTTCTCAGCGATTCTCCACCTCCACATGTCGAACATTCTCAGCCTTTCTCCTGCGAACTCCATGCGGCGTTCCGTCCTTAGTATTGTGCGTAGTTTGGCTTGATCTGTGGTCGTCACGGCAGGGTAGGCGGAGGTGTTCTCCGGGGCGGTCTTGTAGGCCCTGGCCCTGACCTTGTTGATGGCTGCAACTGCCTCACCATCGGTGGTCTCTCCGAGCTCGATCTTCGCCTCAGCGTACATCAGCAGCACGTCTGCGTACCTGAGAATCTGCTTGTCCGGTGCCGTGATGAAGTCGTCTGTCCAGTCCTCATCCACACCTTTGCATTTGATAAGTCCGGTCCTTGAAGGCAGCTTCGGGTCGGTGTTCACGAGCATGTTGTCGTTGTTCGCTACCATGCCACCGGCCTTGTCACTCCAGACTTTAAGCGCGTTGAAACGGAAGTCATAGACGATGCCGCAGAAATTTGTTCCCGGCTCCAGAATCGTGGCCTTCAAACGCGGATCCCTGTTCTCCCACGGGTTCTTCGGATTGAATCTCTTTGATTCATCGACCGGTAGTCCGTCATCGCAGAGGAATGCGTACAGCAGATCCCAAGTCGGATTGTTCGAGCAGTAACCGTTGTGCATTCTAGGGAGTCCTGAAGTGACGCCAAGCTTGTGAAGGTACTGACTCTCAACACCTCCTGATTGTTCGTAAGACCTTGCTATGCTGAACACTGCCTCGCATGTGTTGTGCGTCTTGCTGAGGAACAGTTCGCTGAAATCAGGGTAAAGGTCATAGACTCCAAGGTCGATGCAAGCCTTTGCTGCATCGCGTGCCATTTCAAGGTATTTTCTGGAAGTTGCCTCATCAGGCTGCTCTTGGAATTTCAGCATCGTTCCGAAGTACAAAGCAGTCCTGGCCTTCATACCGAGAGCTGCACCTTTTGTTACCATTTGCTGTCCTGAATATGCCTCCGGGCAGTTCTCTGCGGCATAGTCGAAGTCCTCGATGATTTTTGGAAGTGCCTCAAGGACAGGAGTTCTGCCTGTGGAGTACGCCACATCCAGAGTGATGTCGTTCAGAAAGAACACCGGGTCTCCGAAGAGCATGCATATTCTTGAATAAAAACAGGCTCTGTAGAATCGGGCGCATCCCTCAAGCATTCTGTAATCTTCATCTGACATGGTGTCCTTAGCCTTGTGCATGTTGTCGAGAATCGCATTGCACCTGCTGATTCCTTTGTAAGTGTAGCTCCAGATGTTCTTGACATTGACCGAGCTGTTGCCAGTCGTGGTTCCGAGCTTCATGGAGTTCTGTGAGTTCCTGTTGACAGCATCGTCCGTGAACTCGTCCAGATCAGCGGTCATCCCAGCCTCAGTGCGGTCAGAAAGCCAGAACTGCACGAGTTGGATGGTGTTCAGACTCATGATCACCTGTTCTTTGTCCTTGTACCAGTTGCCTGTAGCAGGTTTGTCCAAAGGCGCGAGATCAAGGTTGATGCATGACACCGAAGCAATCGCAACAGTGGCAAGTTGTATTAATCTATTCATTTTCATCGTCGTGTCCTCCTAAAATTTTATGCTTGCTCCGAATACAACACTCTTGGTGATAGGGTAGCCGGTCGAGCTGACTTCCGGATCCCATCCCTTAGGGAAATGGCATGCGGTGAAGAAATCAGAGAGTGAGCAAGACAGCCTTAGATTTCTTACCTTTATGGTGTCCAGCCATTTACGTGGCAAAGTGTAACCAATGGTGATGTCCTTGATTCGGAAGTACGCTCCGTTTATCAGCCAGAAATCGGACACAGCGTAATTCTGTGAAGTGGTTCCTGTTGTCTGGGAATATCTTGGGTACTTTGCCGAAAGGTTCTCGTTGATGGTGTTGAACGGGCTCCAGTGGTTGCTCTCAACAAACTTCGGAACATTCCCCCAGTAGCTGTAGAGAGGCTGGACCATCTGGGCGGTAAGCAGTGCGTCTCGTTTTCCGACGCCTTGGAATGTCATGTTGAAGTCGAGTCCTTTCCATCCGAAGAAAATGCTTCCTCCATAGTTCATTCTTGGAAGTGAGCTGCCGATTACGGTGCGGTCATAGTCATTGTTGATGATTCCGTCCGGCACCCCGTTGGCTCCGCTTAGATCCTTGAAGCGGATGTCTCCCGGTTGAACGGTAGCGGAAGTCACCGCTGATTGAGACACTTCCTCTGCATTTTGGAATATTCCGTCAGAGCGGTACCCGTACCATGCCTTGTACTCAAGCCCCGATGCGATGATAGTCCCTCCTGAGATTGTGAGCTTGTCTCCGATGTCTCCCATGACGGATTTGTAGTCAGAGAGGTTGAAGTTGACTCCGTAGCTGAAATCCCCAATCATGTCACTCCAGCCTAGGGTGAGATCCCATCCCTTTGTGTTCATGTCTCCCGCGTTCTGATCTGGGGCAGAATAACCCATGAACGATGGTATGTCAAGCTCAATGAGCATGTTACGTGTCTTTTTGTAGTACCAGTCAAAGTTCACTGTGAGGCGGTCTCTGAGGAAGTTGAGATCTGCTCCGACGTCATAGGTCGTCGTGGTCTCCCATGTGATGTCTTCGATTGCCAGTTTTGAGTTGGTCACGCCCTGGACTCCGAGCACCGAACCACCGGAGAACACAGATGGACTCGTGAAGCTCATTGTCGTCTGGTAAGGGTAGTTTCCGATTCTCTCGTTTCCGAGATTGCCGTACGAAGCCCTGAGTTTCAGATGACTGACCACATCCTGGTCCTTCATGAATCCTTCACGGCTGACAACCCATCCCACTGAAACTGAAGGAAAATAGCCCCATCTGTAATTCTTCGCGAACCTTGCGGAAGCATCCGCACGGAAGTTTGCCTGAAGGTAGTACCTTGAATCATAATTGTAGGTGACACGCCCGTAGGCCGAGAAATAAGCATTCTCATAAGGCGCTGAATTGCCGGCTGTTACCTTGTCATCAGGACCTGCTGACAGATAAGGGAAGTAGTCAGTGATGTAGTCGGCCTTGGATGCAGAGATGTTCTGCCAGTTGTTGTAGAACTCTTCGATTCCGGCCATCACACCGAAGTAATGCTTGCCCCAGTTCTTGTTGTAGTTGGCGAACAACTGTGTTGTGTAGGAATAGGATGATGTGCGCACTTCCGTGAGATCAGTCGTGTTGGCACCGGCCAGAAAACTTTCCGGTCCGTCAGGATCGTCATACGGAGTGTAAGTGACGGCCTTGTTGAAATCTTTCTCGCGGCTCTCGTTGAATTTAGGGGAGAACACGCCTGAGATCACCAATCCGGTGAAAGGACGGATGTCAAGCTGGAGTTTGCCTCCACCGACGATTGAGCGGGATTCCTTTGTGCCTCCGTAAAGCATTTTCGCGTAAGGGTTGGTTCCGTCTTTTCCAGACGCTGGCCTGCCATCGGACCATTCTGCTGCGTAGATCGGGCCTGCATTGCGCATCCATCCAGCCGGACTGTAGTACGGTGCGCTGGAGTCAACTATTCTCCCGTTGAGGTCTATTGAGAATGACATGTAGTCATTCAGTTCGATGTCGTTGTTCACCCTGACTGCATATTTGTCCCAAGTGTAAGAGTCTCCTGTGTAGAGTCCGTCCACATTGTCGTAGCCGAGGGAAATCTTTGTCTTGACCTTCTTTGTGCCAGCAGTCACGGACAGATTGTATTTCTGTCTCGGAGCATAATTCTTCAGAATCATTCCTGCCCAGTCTGTGTCTGGATATAGGTCTGGGTTTGACTTGTGCAGTGCGTTGTAGCTGCTGATGTACTCCTGCGGCCAGACGGAATATCTTCCCGCTGACGGGGTGTCGTTGTAGGCTAGCTCGTTCATTGCCTCCATGTAGCCGACTGCGTCACCATATTCAGGCATTGCGGTTGGAAAGTCCATCGCCATTGAATATGAAAAGTCAACGGATGCTTTCTCACTTTCCGTTGCTCTTCGAGTGGTGACGACGATGACTCCTGCCGCTGCGCGAGAACCGTAGATAGCAGCTGAGGCCGCGTCTTTCAGAACCGTCAGGTCTTGAATATCTCCGGGCAGGACATCCGAAAGAGAGCCTGGCACACCGTCGATGATTACGAGTGGTGATGACTCCTGCATCGATGTGATGCCTCTGACCCTCAAAGTGGCGTTGGAGCCGGGACCTGAGCTGCTTCTAGTGACTGTGAGTCCCGAAATTGCACCTTGCAGGGCGTTTGTCACTTCGGTAGTCTGTCTTTTCTTGATCATGTCACCCTCTACTGAGCTTACCGAGCCGGTGAGGTCTTTTTTCTTCATGGTACCGTACCCGACGAAGACAACCTCGTCAAGGAAATTGGCATCCTCTTCAAGTGTTACATTATAGGTGTCCTTTTCGGTCAGTTTCACTGTTACTTGCGTGTAGCCGATGCAGGACACGATAATAGATGTGGTTTCTGTGGGTAAGGTCAACGTGAAGTCTCCATTGATGTCTGTTGCAGTTCCGGTTGTTGTCCCGGCAGCGACGACACTAGCCCCGATGACTGGCTCCGATGTGGCACTTACCACGTTTCCTGTGATCTTTCTGTTCTGGGCGAATGCGGTCTGGGAAAGGGTCAGCACAGCCATCAGAATCAGAAGAAGACGATTTCTTCGGAAAAATTTGTTTTTTAGTTTCATAATGTCTATAATTGCACTCGGAAAGGATACCATACCATACCATACCTAAGTGTGATGCAAATGTAGAAATTATTTTTAAAAAACAAATGAAAAAGATATACTTTTTTCTGCGCGGTGTTCTGCTCATCATAGGGTGCATCCTTTTGATAGGCGGATGTAAAGAGGAAACCATAGCCGAAGCAAGATACCTTACGGTCAGCTCTCCGTCAGGGGAGAACGTCACAGTCTCAGGTGAGGGAGGAACGTTTGATATTTCCATCCAGACCAATCTGCAGTGGACTGTCAAGGCGGAATCGGATGGTTCCGTTGCCAAATGGATCACATTCAGCCAATCCAGCGGAATCGGGGACGGTACCGTCACAGCGACCGTATTGAAAGGCACTTACGATTCGAGAACAGCAGTGATCTCGGTCATGTCTAAGGACGAGCAGCTGGTGCACTCGTTCAATGTTAACCAGGAGTCCTCCGGTGAGGCTCCAGAAGCCGAGGGCTATGCTATTCCGGCATATTCAATATTCCAGAACATTGACGACAGGGATGTCACCCTTGGCATCGCTAACGCTGAAGTTGATGGAGGAAGCTGCAAGTTTGAAGGAGGCGCTACGATAACAATGAGCGGTGCGGCTTCCGAGGTGGCTTTTGTGTCCACTAATTACTATCAGGTCAATGCTCAGTTTACCGGCTGGGGTGCAGAGGATGCAAACGACATTATTGTCAAAGTGCCTGTGAAGGAGGAACTTTCAGGAGACCTTCGCATGTTTTGGGGCTGGACAAGTTCCGTGGCTTCCTCTTGGAAAGTCTTTACGGGCATCGATGGCGAGAACTGGACAGACACCGGCACGACAATGGGCTTCACAAAAAGTGCCCGTTTCAACAGGACCATTTTCTTCTCTGTCCCAGGCACCGTTCCTGCCGGTGGCTCACTTTTCATTCGTCTCGTGCCTGAGACCTCTCTCAGCGCAAGCGACAATGTGCAGTTCTGTACAGGATTCTTCCTTACTCACTCAAAACCAGACGAGGTGACTCCGCCATCCGGAGACAAGATTCTCTATTACTGCGACTTCAACAATGTGACGACAGGATGTCCTTATAATATGCCTCTTGGCTACCTAAGGTCTTCGGCTGAGGCTTTTGACGCCTCTGCTTTCGGCTACGATGGCATCGGTAAGAGCGGCACAGTGGTAGGAGAATGGGGCAGCGTGAGGATTGGCTCTGGCTCAGGTGAGGCAGCTCTCGTGTTCCCTCCTTTGTCCGAGGAAAAACTTGGCAACGGCACGGCTGACGTGAAAGTGTCCTTTAAGGCTGTTCTTTACCAATCTGCTGACTACCTTAATGATAAGGAAGGAAAGGCTTCCTGCAACATCGCTGTGTCCATCGCTGAGGGAGAAGGTACTGTGGAGAACGGAGAGATCACGGATCTGAACAACTGGACTGACTTTGAGGAGAGAAGTGTGGTAATTAAGGGCGCCAACAAGGACACCAGAATAAGAATCGGCATCAGCGGAGGTTCCGGTGACAGGCGATTCTATCTTGACGATGTCGTTGTCGAGGCCATTTCCGACATCACGATTCCTTCCGAGCCAAACAAGACACTTACCGAAATTCTGTCCGGTGAGGACGGAACGATCTCGGAGTCCGTAAAGACCACAGTGACTGTCTTGTCTGATCCAACTGGGTCCAACCTGCCTGCCGGCATGGTCATCGTTACCGATGGGACCTCGTACGCGGCATTGAATTTCTCGTCTGCCACTTTGCTGGCGCCTGGGACTAAAGTGACTCTCAGCCTTAAGGGTGCGGTTCTGGACAAGAAGGCTTCAACGCTTTCTGTATCTCCAGAAATGATTTCTGAAAAGGAAGAAGGCATTTCTCCTGCACCGGAAACCGCCACTGTGGCTCAACTTTCTTCACTTGAACATCACCTTGTTGAGGTCAAGAACATTCAGGCCACCGAGTCATTCGTAGGAAAGACTTTCTCTGGTGAGGTGCTCATGGAAAATGCTGATAAAGAGACATTTGGTCTGAATATCTACCCGTCAGCTTCATTTGCCGGAGGAACCATCCCTCAGAACAGCGGCTCCGTCAAGGGAATCGTCATCGGTGGCAAACTCTGTCCGAGGACAGCTGATGACATTAATCTTGTTCTTGACAGGATGGGAAACGATGGCGTCAAACTTTTCAAGCCTGTGTTCTGCACCTATGAGTTCACCGATGGCTCGACCACACCTGAGATAAAGAACGCCACGATAAGTGGTCAGACCGTCTCCTTTGCCAACGGAGGACGCATCGAAAGGATCGGAGGTGCGGAAGGAGAGATGGCATTTGCCCAGGGAAAGACATCGACTCCGTATAATGTCTATCTTTATTCGACTGGATGGAATGTCGAAGGTACTTACTGGCAGTTGAGCTGCCCGGCCACCGAGGAGATTTCAGGAAAGGTCGCAGTGACATTCTCATTGAACAGTTCTGCCAAGGAGGTTCAACAAGTTTGGAACATTTTCTGGAGCAACGATGGAGAGTCGTGGAATCCTACTGAATACACTTGGAACAAGGTCAACAACACTGATGCCCTTGCGACAGAGGCTAAGAACACTTTCAAGGCTCAGAGCACTACTTCTAACGGCATCACTAGAACCGAGTTCACTGTGCCTTCCGGAAAGAAGATTGCCGCAGGCAAGAATCTGTACATCAAGATCGTCCCGACCAAAACTTTGGCCAATGCCGCAACGAAAGTGCAGCTTGGATTCGGATTCTATGTGGCTCCGGGAGACATATTGAATATGGACAAGCCTGCGGACGCAGTGATATTCAATAATTTCTCTGAATGTACTGCTGGTACTGACTACATGTTGGGCCCTGAAGTACGGTACTTCGGGAATGTTACCACTCCAGCATATTCAAAAGATGGTTGGACAGTTGTTTCCGGTTTCAGCAGGACTGGTTATGCGATGTTCGGAGGGGCGAAAACCGGTGATCATGGCATCACGACTCCAGAGATTGGCGCTCTCAATGGCAAGTCGGAAGTGACGGTCTCCTTCAAATGCTGCCTTTACATGCCTTCAAGCTACGTTGGAGCAAAGGATGACATCTGCGTCAAGGTAGCAGCCGGGGAAGGTACTGTGGGAGAACTAGTTTGGGACAGTGCTCCAGAGAGTGACTACTACGGATGGCACACGGCCACCGTGAAGGTTTCCGGGGTATCTTCCGCCACGAGGATATTCATTGGTGCTGGTGCCGGGAAAGCTGAAGGAGATCGAAGGTTCTTCCTTGATGATATTGTTGTTAAATAATTTATAGATAATGAGAAAACTTCTGAGTTTTTTTGCCGTAGGTCTGCTGGCCCTGACTTCATGTTCAGGGTCAGCAGATCCTGATGAAGAGCAAGGCACCGATGAGCCATACTACATCAACATCATGCAATTCAACATCAGGTACGTGAACAGTAACGACACCGGTGACAATCACTGGACTGTGCGCAAGAACGCAGTCAAGGCTCTCGTGGATGATCTCGGACCGGATGTGATAGGACTCAACGAGGTGAGAACCACGCAGAGAACTGACCTTAGGACCCTTTTGCCGCAGTACACCTTGCTTGAGGTACCGAACACCGGGACATCATCGGGAGGCAATGTGAACATGATGTACTTGACTGACAAGTTCAAGCTTGTGGCTTCCAAGTCGTTCTACCTCAGCGCGACTCCTAATGTGCAGTCGTTCACTTGGGACAGCACTCAGAAGCAGTACCATGTCTGCCTTTGGGCTCATCTTCAAGACAAGGAGAGTGGAAAGGATTTCTATGCGTTCGCGACTCATTACAACCTCGGTTCTTCAGATGTGGATGTCATCGCAAAGACAAATTCCACGAATCTTATCCTTTCCAAAATTGATGAGATTGTCGGGGAAGACTCCTCCGTCCCGGTGTTTGTACTAGGGGACAT
This sequence comes from uncultured Bacteroidales bacterium, assembly GCA_934678915.1. GTDB lineage: Bacteria > Bacteroidota > Bacteroidia > Bacteroidales > UBA932 > Cryptobacteroides. The sequence continues at coordinate 3,120 of CAKUSF010000019.1, read as the reverse complement.
GAACGCTTCCATCGAATCAAACGACTCCCGTTCCATCAGCTTGAAGCCGTACCTTGAAAATGGATTCAAGAACGCGAGGGTTTCGGCCTTGAGCACGGACAGCATTGTCAGCTACAACGGCTTTTCGGACAAGGAACGGGATCAGAAGAACAACATCGATTTTATTTTCTACAAAAATGTTACCGGCATGTCTTTTAAGACAGTGACGCAATCTTATAACGGCATCAAATACGTTTCTGATCATTGGCCGGTGACTCTTAACGCAATGACATTCTGATGAATAGAGTATTTATATTGACTATGGCCGCTGTGATGTGCCTCTTGGGTGCCTGTGGCCGTGACGGGTTGAGTTTCAGGGCTCAGGATGCGGTGGTCACACCGGGAATCCGCTATGTGCTTACTGTCGAATCCCTTGATAGTGCCCGTAGTGAGACTAAGGTGACGGACTGCTCGGAGATTCCGGGAATGACCGTTGAGATAAAATGGAGTAGGGAAGGGCAAGATCTCATCGCTCGCACCTTTGTCCGCAACGATAACCCCTGCTATGTGATCAAGAGCCTAGAGGGTCCGTTTGTGGACGGACTGGATTTCAGACTTGAGGACTATCATCTGCTGATGCCTTTTGGAATGGGCGAAATGTACAGAAAGTGTCCGTCTGAAAAGGATGAGAAGCAGCCGATGGACAGGGACACCCAGTGGAAGGAGAAGGATGGAAAGTTCTTCCTGTCAGCTGGTTACCCATCAAGGAATATGTCCATGCAGTGGTGTGCGTTCTCCTCCGATTCGAGGGGACTGTACATCGCAAGCCATGACCCGAATAGGAAAGGCAAATTCTTCAATGTGTACTATTCCCCAACGGACAGCACATTTTCTGTCTCCCTACGGCATCTTTTTACTTGCTTCCCCAGACAGGAATATCAAGTACCGGAACTTAGGCTGAAGGAATATTCCGGAAGCTGGCACAAGGCAGCCGACTGCTACAAGTCATGGTTCGACACGTGCATTGAATATGCCCGGCAGCCTCAATGGCTCAAGGATTGTTCTGGCTGGCTTCTGGCCATCACGAAGCAGCAGAACGAGGAACTTCTTTGGAAATATGATGAGTTTGCCGGAGCTCTGAGCGATGCTGCGCAGGAAAGGGGACTGGACATCGTTGGCCTCTTCGGTTGGGCTCACGGTGGCCATGACAGGTTCTATCCGGACTATTATCCTGATCCTGAGCGCGGTGGGGAAGAGGCTTTGCGCAAGGCCGTGAAAGGCATCCATGACAGAGGACTCAGGACTATCATGTACGTGAACGGACAGCTGATTGACCAGAACGGCACGCAATTCTGGCCAGACACAGGAAAGTTCATCACGATGACACGCAAGGACGGTTCTCTGGTCTCCGAGACATGGCACAAGTACTATGACGCTCCGGCCAGGACTCATGGAAGAGCCTGTTTCAGCTGTGATGTTTGGCGTAAAAGGATGATTTCGCTTGCCAAGCAGGCTCATGACTATGGTGCTGACGGAATCATCTACGACCAGCTTGCGACTCGGTCCCCGATGTTCTGCTATTCTCCGGACCACGGCCATTCCGTTCCTGCCGTCGTCGTTGAACAAGACAGACTAGACTTCATTTCAGAGATAAATAAAGAGATGTCAGCCATTGATCCTGAGTTTGTGGTGATGACCGAAGGAGTGGCCGACTATGAACTTGGATGCATCAACATATTCCATGGCTGCTCGTTCGATGTCTATCCGCCTGACCAGAAGGCAATGGAAGACAGGCTTTTAGGACGTTCCGGTGCCACATGGTTCCCAGAGATGCTTGAGTACACCTTCCCTGATCTTCTGATGACAGTCCGCAATCCTGCCCCTGTCACGAGTCGCAACATGAGCAATTTCACTCTTGTAAGCCACTTGAAGAACGAGATTGAGTGCCGCTATTTGGCTGACGTGCGCTATCTTAAAGAAAACAGAATCCCTGAGATCGAGGACTACGCCAATGTCACCACTAAGCCGGACCTCGCTCTTGTACGCTCTCAGGATCCTGTGGCGATGAGGGATTACCAAAAGAAACTTGCTGACTTTCAGGAACTTCATAAGGAACTGTTGAAGACGGGTAAGTTTATGGATGTCCAAGGTTTTGATATTGAAGCCTCCCATAGCCTTGCAATGGCGAAGTCATTCGTTTCTGGCAATAAGACAGGGGTTGTGGTCTGGAATGTTTCCATGGACACTCCTCTGGAGTTCAAAGTCTCAGTCTCAGCTAAAAAACTGGCTCTTGTGCAATCTCCTGAGGACGCAGCCCTGTCCTCCTCCTCGGACACCCTGACCCTCGCTCCGCAGAGCATCGCCCTGCTCGTCTTTGAATAGAACTGTAAGTGCGGAAAGACGTACCCGCTTAGGAATCTGAATACCATTCTTACGGAAAGAAGTACCAAGATTACATTTCGTTTACTCCCCGTGGTGGAAATTGCCCAAGTTTTGTATAAATTGCGGTCGAAATTGAATGAATATGGAGAAAATTTACAGAATTGAGACCATTGAGCAGTACAACAATATTTGCGGCTTCAAGACGATGCATCCGTTGGTCGCTTACGTGGAGTTCAATGAAAACTCCCGCATGATTCAGGGACGGCACACGAATGGATTTTATTCGCTTTTCCTGAAGGAAACCAAGGGGTGTGTCATAAACTATGGCAAGACTAAGTACGACTTTGACGGTCAGACGATAGTCAGCATCGCACCGGATCAGGTCGTGGGCTACGAATCAGTGGTCGGAGTGCCTAAGAGGGCAAAGGGCATCCTTTTCCATCCAGACTTCTTGCATGGAACGTCTCTGGAGCGCAAGATGAAGGACTACACTTTCTTCTCCTACGCTTCCAATGAGGCCCTGCACCTTTCCGAGGATGAACGCAGAATCATCACGGACTGCATGGCGATTGTCGGAAAGGAACTTCAGAATCCGATCGACAGGCACACCAAAAGCCTCGTGACAACGAACATCGAACTGATCCTTGACTATTGCCTCCGCTTTTACGAAAGGCAGTTTGTCACAAGGCAGGACTTGAACCTCGGTGTAATCGCCAGATTCGAGAATCTTGTTGATGAATATATCGCCTCGGGTAAGAC
>CAKUSF010000018.1 GCA_934678915.1 uncultured Bacteroidales bacterium | reverse complement strand
GCCGAAGCCGTGCTGTCCCCGACCTCGCTGACCGCATAGACAAACTTCCCGTCAGCGGACAACGTCAGGTAGGACGGGTTCCTCATCTCCACACGCCCTACCGCACCAGGAGCCTCTTCAAACCTCCCCTCCTCGCCACTATCAACCAGCATTCCTTTCTCCTGATCAAAAAAGTAGCTGTAAACTCCCATGCTCGCACACTCATCCGTGTACGTGCCCACAATCATCGCTAGCGGCTCATTTTTGCACCCCGCTAGTGCCAGCGACACAACAGCGCTGCAAAACAACAACTCAGATTTTCTATTCTTCATCTTCTCATATTTTTCACCAAATATATCTCATTAATTACATATTTCACCCCAAAGAACATTTCAAATGAATCAAAACAACTTCTAAATATTCAAAAAAGTTTTTTAACTTTGCTTTGGAATTTAATTAGCGAGGAGAGGCAAGCTCCAACGCGGCATATACAGGGCAAGAATACTATATTTCAAGCCCTGTTTTTGTTTTTACGGGCGATGTAACCTTGATAAGCCGCTCTCCGCTCTCAATTCGCAATAATAATCATTTTTTTATTATGATTAACATTAAATTCCAAATCCGCGTTGATGAGCGCCTTTGTAAAGATTGCAAAGATGCAGCTCAACAAACCTCGCTTGTCAGAGGACACTTCAGAGTAATCAACGGCAAGAAGGTTTATGTAAAGGCTCATTACCGTAAAAAGTAATTGGCCTTAGACCGGATCTTTCATCCGGAAGCATCTTCCGCCCGACTGAGAGCCATCTGTCTTGCCGCAGATGGCTCTCTTTTGTTATTGTTACACTAATTATTTGATTGGAATTATTTACAGCAAATCACTATATTCGCAGATGGACTTTTTTGAATATGACTATGACCAAGATGGGAATCAAGATAATAACAGCGACGGCAATTCTTCTCACGATGGCTTGCGGGAAGATGAACGCGCAGTTCTCGCTGACGGGAAGTGATCCGGCGGCACTGAGGTGGAGACAGATGGAGACGGAGAACTTCAAACTGATCTTTCCGAAGGGAGAGGACTCATTGGCAAGGGTTTACGGGGTAGAACTGGAACAGGCGAGGCTCAGGATCGCGCCGTCTTCCGGATTTCTTATCGGACAGAGTTACAAGGGGAAGATGCCGGTGGTGCTGCACAGCAGGTATGTGCTGCCGAACGCTTCGGTCACGTGGGCTCCGAAGAGAATGGACATATTCACCGTCAACGATCCTTACTCTCCGACGGCGATGCCTTGGGTGCGGAATCTGGCGATCCACGAGGGGCGGCATGCGGCTCAAATGCAATTTGGAGCTTCGGGAGGAGGAAAAGTCCTACACTACCTCTTCGGAGAAATGGTGGCCGGAGCCTTCGCGGGAATATATCCGGGGCCGGCGTTCCTTGAGGGAGACGCGGTTGTGGCGGAGACGGCGCTCAGCCGGAGCGGACGCGGACGTCAGGCCGACTTTCTTGAATATATGAGGCCGGCGTTCGACTGCGGAGACTGGAGGGACTACTATAGGTGGTTCTACGGCTCGAACAAAAACTATACTCCTGACTACTATAGAGTTGGTTATATGCTCATCGCAGGAACGAGGGTGTTCTTTGATGACCCTCTTTTCACTAAGGAATATTTCGACAGGGTTGTCCGCAAAGGCTGGCTCTTCAATCTCCAGAAGACCGTCACGTCAGCCAGCGGAAAGAGTTTCAAGGAATCATTCCGTTCCATAGAGGAGAATTTTCAGCAGCTTTGGAATGTCGAAGCGGCACTCAGAGTACCGTTCATGCCATCGAAGCAAGTCAGCAAAGCCTCACGGATGCACACGGAGTACAAAGGGGCGGTCGCGGCGGATGATTCAGGAATATATTCCCTCAAATCAGGAATAGCCAAACCTAACAGTCTGGTCAGGCTGGATCCAACAGGTAAGGAAAAAAGGCTCAGGTCTTTCGCTTCCTACACAAGCGACCTGTTTCTTGATTCTGAGGGTCAAAGAATATTCTGGAGCGAGTCCGTGGCAGGGCGTAGATGGACTCTCGGAGGGAGTTCCCGGATCCGGTACGTGAATCTGTCCAAGCCGGGGAAAGTCCACAATCTGACCAGAAACGGACGTTACTTCAATCCGGCGCCGGCACCTGACGGAAAGGTCATCGCCGCCACTGAATATCCTTACGCCGGAGGGTCGCACCTTGTCCTGCTGGACGCCTCTGATGGCTCCGTCAGGGAATCGTTCATCGCTCCGGACTCGCTTCAGTTTACGGAATCGGCCTGGATCGGGGGACGGCTGTTCGCGGCAGGGCTATCGGAGAACGGGATGGGAGTCTATGAGATTGCAGGACGGAAGGCTGACGGGAAGGCTGCGCTCAGACAACTACTTGGTCCTCAACCTGTCACTCTTTCGCATCTTCGCTCTGTTCCGGTCGTTGGACTTGTGGTTCGACAGAGCTCGACAAACATCGAGGGGTCTGAAACAGAAAGAGACACCTCTGGCTCAGGTCACTTCGACAAGCTCAGTGACCGGTCGAATAACAGGCTCAGTGACCGGTCGCTGAGCCTGCGGTGCACTGAGCTAGCCGAAGTGTCGAAGCGCCCGGTCTCAGAAAACGCACAGCTATCCTTCCTGTGCGACAGGACGGGAGTGACGGAGTTATATTCATTGGACGTTGAGAGCCTGATGCTACGGCAGTTGACCTCGACCCGCTACGGAATCAGCTCGCCTGTCTTCAGGGCCGACACACTGTACTACAGCTCGCTGGCGGCATCGGACAGACCTCAGGACTACAAACAGGGCCGCATGATGTACGCCACGGCGGTCAGCGACCTACCATGCTTCGAAGTGTCGTACGGGGATATTCATAAATACCCTGTAGCGGAAGCGCTTACAGCGCAGGAAACCGCTCTTGGCGACACGGCTTCCATTGCGTCGGAGGAAAAATTCTCGCAGACGGAAAGATATTCAAAGATCAGATTGCCACACGTCCATTCGTGGGCTCCCGTCTATTTCAACTACGACAACATCGAGTCCATCAGCTCCGACGACTACTACAAAAGCGCGTCGCTCGGCGCCACCGCCTTGTTCCAGAATCTGCTGAGCACCGGCTACGGAATGGTCGGCTATGGCGCGCACGAAGACCCGTACAAGGCTGGTGAATGGAGACATTCGGGACACTTCAAGTACATATTCACAGGTCTTTACCCCGTGTTTGAGTTCTCCGCCGACTTCAACGACAGGGCAGCTCTTGACATCCAGAAAATCCAGGTCAGCAAAGATAGAATGTACAGCCTGTACAACAAAGGCACCCTTACAGACAGACCTTATTTCGAGGGAGGCCTGAAAGTCTACATTCCGTTCAACTTCTCGTCGGGCGGAATCAGCCGCGGACTTATCCCGCAGGTCAAGTACAAGTTCACCAACGACAGGTACAACGACCAGATACTGTTCCAGCACATCGTGAAAAAAGACGACAAGGATGTGACCGAAACCTATAGCACAGTAGGTGAGGACCATATCTCCCCTCTTCAGACCCTGGACGCATCTCTGAGAGGCTATGTCATGAGGCAGAAGGCCCCGTCACAAGTCTTTCCTTCTCTTGGGTTCGGGGCCGAGCTCGGATTCCACTTCAGACCGGGACACAGCAAGGCCTACAATCCGACAGCCTACCTCTACACCTATGGCTATCTTCCAGGGTTCACCGCCCGCCAAGGGCTCCGTCTTTCCGCATCCATGGAGGTGTGGTACGGACCATACGAAGAGGGAGGCGTCATGGAAGGGGCGTTGACCGCCATCCCGAGAGGATTCGTGGGCACAAACCTCAAAAACATCATCAATTCCTGCTCGGAATCCAGATGGAGGGTAACCGCCGACTATGCGATTCCTTTCGCGGACGTTGACTGTTCGTTCCTCAGCCCTGTCGCCTACATCAAGAATTTCGAACTGACCCCGTTCTTCGACTGGTCCTACCAGACTTTCTGCTGGGACAATTGGCTGCATTACAACCCCGGAGCCGTCGCCGGAGAGAACCTGTTCAGTGTCGGAGCCGACCTTACCGTCAATCTCGGCAACTTCTTCTGGCTCCCGTACGACACCCAGATCGGCATCCGCTACGCCCGCAACTTCTGGCACTACATCGACCGCTTCCCTATCACCAACCTCAACAAGAACTACATCGGCTGGATCTTCAGCATCAGCCTTTAAGTCACATTTTGAAAAAGTTTTGCGAGAATGCGTCAGTTGTTTTATCTTTGCAAAATAGTAAAACATTATACTAATTTTTCTACAGATGGAAAAAGGCAAGACTGTTCCCGCATTTTGGGGAAAGGAGGACTGGCAGGCGATCTGGATCGGCGGCATTGTGATCATCATCGCCTGCATTGCTGTCCTGACGAAAGCGTTTGATTTTTCAGCGGTTAAATTCGCCACTTGGACTCTCGGTGAGAATCTCTCGGGAGCCGCGGCGGCCAAGGTTGTCCCTCTGGGTGAGCAGCTGGGAACATGGGCTTTCTGGCGCAAGTTCCTCGTGACGTTCATCACTCTCGGAGCCCTGTTCACGGTCGGAGTCAAGCTTCAAGGCGAAAGTGTTAAGAAATATATTCCCGCAATCATTGGATTGTTCGTCATCGCCCTTGTGGTACGTCTCATCAGTGCTGAATATACCCTCAACCGCTACCTCGAATGGGCTTTCTGGGCACTTTTGGTCGGTCTTCTGATCTCCAACACAGTCGGAGTTCCGAACTGGCTGAAGCCAGCCATCAAGACTGAATTTTACATCAAGTCAGGTCTTGTCATCATGGGATTCTCCGTCTTGTTCTCCAACATCGCCAAATTCGGTCTCTACGGCCTTGGAATCGCATGGATTGTGACACCGATTGTGATACTGTTCATGTGGTGGTTTGGAATCAAGGTCCTGAAAATCAACAACAAGCCACTCGTCATCACGATGGCCTCCGCGACGAGCGTCTGCGGAACTAGCGCAGCGATTGCTACAGCAGCCGCTTCAAAGGCCAAGAAAGACGACCTTTCCATCACCGTGTCGATTTCGATCATATTCACAATCCTTATGATGGTCTTTGAACCCGTCATCATCAAGGCTTGCGGAATGTCGCAGATCATGGGCGGCTCGCTCATCGGTGGTACCGTTGACTCAACCGGAGCTGTCGTCGTGGCAGGTACAGCCCTTGGCCCTGAGGCACAGCAGGCAGCTGTTCTGGTGAAGTCCATCCAGAATATCCTGATCGGTTTCATCGCTTTCTTCGTGGCCGTGTTCTTCGCCACAAAGATTGACAACAGCGGAACCACAAAGGTGGGAGCAAGCGAGATCTGGTACAGATTCCCTAAGTTCATCCTCGGCTTCTTCATCGCCTCAATGGTGGCCTCATTCCTGATCCAACCTCTTTGCGGAGCCGACCAGGTCGGAGCCATCAACAAAGTTCTTGACCAGTACAAGAACTGGGCTTTCGTGCTGGCCTTCACCAGCATCGGACTGGACACCAACTTCAAGGAGATCATCAAGCAGATGCAGGGCGGCAAGGTGCTATGGCTCTACATCATAGGTCAGCTTTTCAACATCGCGCTGACGTTCTTCGCCGTCTGGTTCCTCCTCTCCGGCAAGTTCTTCCCGATCCCGGTACTTGATTGATGAATATCACAGGAAAAAGAATCGTCAAGGTTCTTACCCTGACTGTCATAGGGGCGACCGTACTGGCCGCCCTTTACATCATGGCGCGCGGCTTGGGGCTTCAGGATTCGCTCGACTTCGGGGCGGGGGCATATTACTACGCTGACATCCCGGAGTTCGACAAGTACACCCAAAGCACGAATTATGCGGCCAAACTGCCGTTCTGGATCTATGTGGTCCTGTTCCTCGCATGGGGAGCGTTGATGTACAAGGTCTGGAAATGGCTTGACAAATAATTATTTACGAATATGTCAGAGAAGGTTACGGCCGTTTGTCCGGCCTGCGGAGAAAAGCACGGAATCGAAGTCTGGAACCGCATAAATGTCGGAGAGAATCCTGAACTCAAGTCGAAAGTCAAGGACGGTTCGCTGTTCGTGTGGGAATGCCCACATTGCGGCAAAGCCAATCTCATTCAAGGACAGACACTTTACCACGACCCTAACGAGCGTCTGATGATTTGGCTTATGCCTGACGGAATACTTCCTGAGGCTCAGGAAAAAGCTCTTGAGGCACAATTCGAGAAGATTTCCGAAACTCTAGCAGGTTACACGCTCCGACGAGTGAGTGATGTCGGGTCACTGATTGAGAAAGTCAACATATTCGATGCCGGCTTGGATGACTGCGTTATTGAGATGTGCAAGTACATCACAAAGATGGAGATGATGGAGAAAGGTGGCACCAAAGATCTCCTTAACACTCCATTCAAGTTCTACCACATTGACGGTCCGGACAACGACATCGAGTTCTCCTACCCTCACGATGGACAGATGCATGGCCTACGCATCGGATTCAATGTCTACGAAGACTGCGCTGGCATCATCCGACGCAACCCTTCCGTCAAACCCTCCACCGGCTTCTCCCGCATAGATCCCACCTGGGTCGCTCGCTTCTTCAGGTAAATAATAGAACTTTGATATTCCATAATCCAGCCACAGACTACAGAGTTTTTGGCTGGATAACTTTTGAATGATACTTTAGGTAATAATCTAAATGTTTTATATCTTTGAAAAAATAACTCAATATAAACACCACTTATGAACCTAAAAACCTTTTTGGTACTATTATGTCCATTGCTGGTTGTTTCGTGCAGTAAAGAACCTTTGATATCTGACCCTGAGAGTCACCCCGAAGATCTGATCTGTTTCACCGGAGCAATCGGTCCTTCAACGCGTGCCACAGATTCTGATTTTGAGTCGGGTGACGCGATTGGAGTGTTCGCTGTCGAGAAGACTGAATCCAACCCTAATGGGCTCCTTCAGTCAAGCAATCATGCCGACAATGTGAAATACTCTTACTCCGGGGGAATATTCAAAGGAACATCAACGAGCATCAAGCAGATTACTAGCCAGACACAGATGTTCTACAAGGCTGTTTATCCGTATTCTACTGGCCTGAAGAACGAGTTTACCTTCACAGTAGGCACAGACCAGTCAACATCATCGAAGTACACACGGAGTGACCTCATGACAGCGGAAACAGGCGCGACAGCAAGTGTCACCCCAGAGCTTACGTTCAATCACAAGCTTTGTAATGTGATTGTTTCAGTCTGCTACGAAGAGAAACCATCCGAGACAGCCAATTTGTTCTTCTTGAACGTGAAGTCTAAAGTAAAAGTGAACCTCAATGAGGATTCCTTCAACGTCACCGGCAGCACAACCACAATCAAAGCAATGCCGTACGGTACAAACGGCTTTAGGCTTGTGCTTCCGCCTCAGACCATCCTAAAGGGAACAGAATTGGTAAGATTCACGTTAGGTTCCAAAACCTACACATTATTGACTGATAACGATTTAAGTCTGAAATCAGGATTTCAATACACCTACAGGCTGGTCATCAGAAAAGACGGAAAAACAGCAACGATGCGTGTAAGCGAGAACCCGTGGAAATCAGAGATTGACATTGAAGACATCATCCCTAGAAAGGTTCTCAATAACATCAAGAAGCACATGCCTATCTACATCGGAGACACACCTCCGAATGTGGAAGGGAGCTATTACCTGAATCCTTATGTGACCTCTTATTTTTCCGACACGGATAATGATCCGGGAAGAACGCTCACGAGCCAAATAATAAACTTCTCAGATCAGGACGGGAATATTCTGACAGTAAACACATTAGACGATGGTGACAACACGTCTTACTACACCGATGGTACACACATCACCGGTTATGGCAATTACTTCACGGTGTTCTATGACTTGGTTGGGGATCTTAATCTGAGTAACGGAAACAAGATCAATGTCCGGATGGCAGAAATCTATTCGGGGAAAATAACCTCAACCGGCATCTCGAACCTATACTATGCTTTCACTTTCACAGAGAAAGGAGATGATCCAAACGATGAGTACATCGATGTGGGTGTTTTACGAATCTACAAAGACAAGGATGGGTTCTCCGAGAACAACAGTTGGAGACCGAGTGCATCCTCGTCTGCCCCTGACACGAGAAGTTTCCGGTTCAACACTTGGAAAACCTCTGATTTTAAAGAATTTATAAATATTACTAATAATAATTAAAAAGTTCCCAATATGAATCACAAGTTATTTACAGCTCTGATGTGCTCCCTAGCAGTCATAGGTTGCAACAAGGACCTTCAGAACAATCAGGACCCGATGCCGAAAGATCAAGGCATCAACTTCATCGGCCAGATCGGTGCTTCAAGCCGTGCGACAGACAATGGCTTTGAAAAAGGAGATGCGATCAGCGTGTTTGCCATTAAGAAGACGACTTCCAATCCGTCTGGCGTACTTCAGACGAAAAACTACGCTGACAATGCCAAGTTCGTTTATGAGAATGGCCTATTCGTGGCCGCAGATGTTGCGTCAGTCATTGAACAACCTACCGATGGGGCGTCAATGTTCTACAAGGCCGTCTATCCTTATTCTTCCAATGTCGGCAATGAATTTTCATTCGCGGTTAAGACTGACCAGAGTTCAGGGAGCAATTACACCGCAAGCGACCTTATGGTGGCAGAGACAGTTGCGACTACCGAACTGAAGCCGGAGTTGGTCTTCAATCATAGACTTAGTAATATTCTGCTGGAGGTCAAGTACGAAGAAAAGCCGGCTGGTGCTGAGGAACTGTACTTCAACAATGTGAAGGTCAACGCTTCCGTAAATCTTACCAAGAACACGTTCACTTCCACCGGCACCACGACAAACGTAAAGGCATCGCCTTGCGGAACCAACCTGTACAGAGTTGTGCTTCCTCCTCAATCAATAGCTAAAGGATCCGGATTGATCACCCTTAAGGTGGGCGGAAAGACTTATCAGTACAACGCCCATGAAGACTATACGTGGAGATCCGGCATGCAGTACTCCTACTCTGCAACAGTTAAAAAGAATGGCACTATTTCCTTCACCGCAAAGATCAATCCTTGGAGGACAGAACCTGTGATAGAGAATGTGATTCCTGAGGATCTGGTAAATAAGATGTCGGAGAAGATTACAATATACAGAGGAACTAATCCGCCAAGCATAGAAGGTTGCTATCTGATCGATCCTTTCGTTACTGTGTACTGCGAGGATGAAGGTAATGGCGGCTATGAAGCCGGAGATCTTATGAATAGCCATATTATCCGTTTTTTGAACCAAGATAACTATTATCAGACTTTGGACTATACCGGGAGATCCTATGACGTCACAATCACAGAAGAAGGAAATGGCGCCTTTATCAGTGGCAGTGGTAATAATTTTTCTGTGTTCTTTTCAACCATCGGCAATACTATAACCGATAATGGAAGCACAATAAACTATAAAACAGCACTAATAATTTCCGGAACCAAAACTTCGTCTGGAATCAAAAACCTATACTACGCTTTTGTAATGATAGAAAAGAATGGAGATGTTGATGGAGAATTGATGAAAGAAGGTGTTTATCGTGTGTTCAAGGATGAGGATGGACTTTCCGTCAACTACACATGGAGTTCCACATCATCCGCACCTCAGACTAAAAGCGACTTTACATTCAGCCCGAACTACAAGTTCATCAGAGCAAAGTAATTAATATTTAGTAACATGAATAAAAATATAATTATAACATTGCTTTGTTCCCTAATAGTATTGGCATGTGGCAAGTCAAGCCCAGAGAAGGAACCTACCCCGACTCCGGAACCTCAGCCTCAAAAAGAAAGTGTTAGCTTCAAGGGAACCATCAAACCTATCAGTCGCGCTACTGACAATGGTTTTGAAAACGGTGATGCGATTGGTGTGTTCGCAGTAGAAAAGACAACGTCCAATGTGTCTGGAAAACTATTGGCCAGCAACTATGCAGACAATGTCAAGTACATCTATTCAAACGGATTGTTTACCGGTGCCACTACTGTGATAGAGCAACCTACGGACAAACCGCAGATGTACTACAAGGCGATTTATCCTTATTCTTCAGGCTTGAAGAATGAGTTCATCTTCACGGTGAACACTGACCAGTCCACAACTTCGAATTACACGCTGAGTGATCTGATGACAGCGGACACAGAGGCAACGACATCAACGTCCCCTCATCTGGTGTTCAGCCACAAGATGAGCAACATTATCATCAACATTCAGTACGAAGAAAAGCCCGGAGGATCAGAGCAGCTCAAATTCAACAATGTTTTGGTAGAAGCAAAGGCTAACATCAACGAAAACACCTTTGCAGCTTTCGGTGGAACCATGTCCGTTATCGCCTCCGAGAACGGCAACAACAGTTTCAAGGTCGTGCTTCCTCCTCAGACTATTGCTAAGGACGTGACCTTGTTCACATTGAAAGTCGGCTCCAAGACATTCACCTTCAGTCCTAAGGAGGAACTCGTCTGGAGATCCGGGATGCAGTACACTTACGACATGGCTGTCAACAAAGATGGAGTAATCTCCTTTACCTCAAGCATCAACCCTTGGGAAAAGGGCGAATAGCTCAATTCTTCATATTTAAAGGGCCGCAGAGGAACAATCCCGTGCGACCCTTTGTCGTATTAAGTAAAAAAATTATTCTATTCTTCTGGCGCCATCGCTGATCACTACATCGTAGAACTTCGGATCGTGACCGAACTTGGCTGGGAACTGCTCCTTCACAGCAGCAATGAATCCATCGTAAAGTTCCTCCTTTACAAGGTTGATTGTGCAACCACCGAAGCCACCGCCCATCACACGCGAGCCTGTAACCTCGCACTTGCGCGCCAATTTGTTTAGGAAGTCAAGTTCCTCACAGCTGACCTCGTAGAGTTTGCTCAGACCAAAGTGGGTCTGGTACATCATCTCACCCACTGTCTCATAGTCACCTCTCTCAAGAGCATCACAAACGTCAAGAACCCTCTGAACCTCACCGATAACATACTCAGCTCTGAGGAAGTCTTCCTCTGAAATCTCCTCACGAACCTCATCAAGCCAAACTCTTTTGGCATCGCTGAGGAATTCCACGTCAGGATGGTTCTTCCTGATGGCCTTGGCAGCGTTCTCGCAGGACTCCCTTCTCTTGTTATACGCTGAAGAGGCTAGTTCATGTTTCACACAAGAATCAACAAGGACGAGTTTATAGCCCTTAGGATCAAAAGGGAAATACTTGTACACCAATGTCTTGCAATCAAGACGGATAAGACTGCCTTTCTTTCCGAAAATAGAGGCGAACTGATCCATTATTCCGCACTTCACACCGCAGTAGTTATGCTCTGTGGACTGGCCGATCTTGGCAAGGTCAAACTTGTCAATCTTGTTGTCGAACAAATAATTGATGGCATAAGCAAACGTGCTCTCCAAAGCGGCTGACGATGATAGTCCGGCACCCAGAGGAACATCTCCGGCAAAGACTGTGTCAAAACCTTCGACCCTTCCGCCACGCTTCACAGTCTCCCTGCAAACTCCGAATATGTAGCTTGCCCACTGCTGTTTTGGCTTATCCTCCTCATTGAGTCCGAACTCGACATATTCATCATAGTCAAGCGAGAATGCCTTTACCTTACGCGTTCCGTTTAACTTGATTTCAGCCATGATTCCGCAGTCAATTGCACCCGGAAAAACATAACCTCCGTTATAGTCAGTGTGTTCGCCAATAAGATTAATACGCCCAGCGGAAGCGAAAATCTCGCCTTCCACTCCGAAGAGAGTCTTGAACTTCTCCTTGATTTTGGTTTTCATTTCCATATTATGTGATTTTAGTTTTGTTCGTCTCAGAAAAACGATCTTTAGTCGATTTCCAATAAGGCAAATTTAACAATTTTTTTGATTATCTACCGAATCCAAACAACAATCGGACAATGATCACTTACTCCCCCGACATAACGCGGTCCCGTGTAAGTTCGTAGCGGTTTCTCCCCAGAATGAGAATTGTCTCGCGTCATAAGGAAAGGCACTCTCAAGACTTTCATTTTAGGAATATTCCCTCCTTCGGCAATGCAACCCGAAATGAAAAACATGTCAATCATTTCCCATTTACCTGAATATCTTATAGTTCCCTCACCCTTTAACGCCAACGGAGCCGCAAGGTTAATTAAATCGTACGGTCCCCTATCCGTTAATATTCCGAAAGCAGGATTTTCAGGTGTGTCATTAAAGTCCCCCATCGCTACTATATTCTTTAAACCGGCCTTCTGAAGCGAATCGGTAACCTTACGCAACTTCATTAGCGCCACCACCCTTCTGTCACCCGTGTTACCTCCATACTTGGATGGATGATGGTTTACCAGAAAGGCAACACTATCCCCATCCGGCTTTCGGAATTTTGTCAAAAGAATATCCCTGGTCCTAATAGGTGGATCGGTTCCTGCACCGACCTTAAGCGGCATAGCCTGAATCAGTGTCAGCCTAGATTCTCGATATAATAGAGCCACATCTATCCCGCGTGGATCCGGAGAGTCGAAATGCACAATCCTATAGTCCGTTTTGTAAAGAGGAGTGTCCTTCAGAAGCTTTTCAATAACAAAGCGGTTCTCTACCTCAGCTATTCCTATGACATCCGGAAAGGCTCCTTCGCTATCTTTGACCCAGAATATTGACTTGGCAATTGCGTTACATTTCGCCATAAATCTACGCTTTGTCCAATGCCTTTTTCCGAAAGAGGAGAACTCCGCCTCCGAATCACTGCCATTTAGGCTGTCTCTGCGCCAATCAAAAAGATTCTCCAGATTCCAAAACATAACAAGAGTCCGCTCCTCTTCTGTTCCAGCAGCCAGAAACCTAAATCTTAAACTATGAAAAACTAACCTATTGTTGGCTGGCTGGAACAGAAAAAGAGCAGACAGTATAATGAGCATTCTTTTCATTCCACTGGCAAATATGCGGCATAAAAACGTAAAAAAAGAAAAGAAACATAAATACCACTTCAATTACCCCCATAAAAAGACAATTCTAAACAAAACAAAACAGCATCTAAATTTGTATCTTTGCTTAATATTAATAAATCGACTTAAGAATTAATTTGATATGTCTTTGAAATGCGGAATAGTCGGCCTTCCTAATGTCGGCAAATCGACTTTGTTCAACTGTGTGAGCTCAGGCAAGGCCCAGAGCGCAAACTTTCCTTTCTGTACTATAGAGCCTAACCTTGGTTCAACAAACGTCCCAGACAAAAGGCTAGAGGTGCTTGCAGACATGTGCAAGCCTAAAAGCGTAGTTCCAGCCACTGTAGATATCGTGGACATCGCTGGGCTAGTGAAAGGTGCTAGCAAAGGAGAGGGTCTTGGCAATCAATTCCTTGCCAACATTCGCGAGACTGATGCCATCCTTCATGTCCTCAGATGCTTTGACGATGGGAACATTGTTCATGTAGATGGCACCGTAGATCCCGTAAGAGACAAGGAAGTCGTTGACACTGAACTCCAGATCAAGGACCTTGAGACAGTTGAGTCTCGTCTTGCCAAAAGCCAGAAACAGGCCACAACGGGGGGAGACAAGGATGCCAAGAAATTGGTAGCCCTTCTGCTACGCTACAAAGAAGCTCTTGAACAGGGCAAATCGTGCAGAACTGTGGAGTTCATCAATGAAGAAGAGGCAGCGATGGCCAAAGATCTTTTCTTACTGACTAACAAACCAGTGATGTACATTTGCAATGTAGATGACGCGTCCGCTGTCAACGGCAACAAGTACGTTGACGCTGTACGTGAAGCTGTTAAGGAGGAAAACGCTGAGATTCTCGTAATCTCTGCTAAAACCGAGTCTGAAATTGCTGAGATGGACTCCTACGAGGATCGTCAGATGTTCCTTGATGAGATGGGACTTAAAGAATCTGGTGTGGTAAGACTAATCCAAGGAGCTTATCATCTGCTCGGCCTCCAGACATTCTTCACAGCAGGAGCCGATGAATGCAGGGCTTGGACAATTCACAAAGGTGACAAAGCCCCTAAAGCTGCTGGAGTCATCCACACTGACTTCGAGAAAGGTTTCATCAGGGCCGAGGTTATTAAGTACGACGACTTCGTCACCCTAGGCAGCGAAAGCGCTGTAAGAGCTGCTGGCAAACTAGCCACCGAAGGCAAGGAATATGTCGTTCAGGACGGTGACATCATGCACTTCCTATTCAACGTGTAAAATTCACAGTGCCAACGTTGCTATGTTAAAGTAGAAACGCGTTACTATTATAAAAATTGAGGGTAACTAAAGTAGTTTTAGTTACCCTCTTATATTAATTACTCTCTTATCTACTAATAGAAACGAGCTCTGTTATCTTTTACATCTGACTCAGTCATCATCACAGGAAGAATCATCTGAGTGCTGTAATTATTGATTTGAGAAGCATTGTTCTTGGCGTCATCCTCAGTGTAGAAAGCACCTGTATCGCGAGAATTAACCTTGAACACGTATGTTCCTATTGTTCCGGCAACAGAGCAAATCTTTCCTTCTGGAGCGACTGACGCAGCACCAATAAACTTAGGATCGAGTCCTTGTCCGGCAAGGGAAGCAAATCTTACATCTACACCCGCACTAACTGAAGAGTGGAGAGTGTCAGCAATGGCTTGAAGATCGTTAATTCCCTGAATCTTCTGAGCGATGTCAGCAGCAGCTTTTTCTGATGCTTTCTCAGCATAAAGTTGCTGACGGATTATGTCCTTAACCTCGTCAAGTTTCGCGATACCCTCTTTGTGGATTCCAGTAACAGTTGCAATAAACAGGTAATTATTATTAACTGTGATGATCTCAGAAACTTTTCCTACCTTGTTGTCAAACACCCATCTGGTAACTTCCTTTGCCTGAGAAATTGAACCATAGTTAGAAGTAGCCTCAGTGACTTTCAGAGGATGTGAGTAGATTCCCATTGAATCAACAGCAGCCTTATAATTGTTGTATTTACCGGCTGCAATCTTAGAGAACTTGCTAGCCTGGGCATAGTAACTGTTGAAAGTCTCACCACTAGCAAGAGCAGTCTTTTCAAGAATAGCCACCTGCTTCTTAGTGACAGGAGCAGTTCTCTTGGAAACCTCAACTATGTGAGTTCCGTACTGTGTCTTAACCACGTAAGGCTTGCCTACCTGTGCAGTAAGTACAGACTCAAATCCAGGAATCATGTAAGTCTGAGTCATCCAGCCAATGTTACCTAACTCTCCATCGGCAGCACTATTGCTGTCTGATGAATATGAAGCTGCAATATTTGAGAAATTACCGCCCTTTGAAAGAACATTAAGAAGGCTGTCAGCCTTTGACACAGAAGCACCCTGAAGGAGAATGTGCTTAACATAGACAGAATCTGGAATTTGTGATGTGGCAAAAACTCTGGCTGCATAGAACACGTTACCATCTGAAACGATAGATGAAGTTCCGTCATTGTTATTGTCCACAAACTCGCTGATTTCTTTGTTTACAGTAGAAAGTTCTCCAGCTTTGTACCAGTACTCGCTAAAGTTTCTCTCTGAGTTTCTAGCCAAGAATGATTTTAAGTTTTCAGTAGTAGAGAACTCATCATAAACCTTACTCATAGCCTCATTCGTGGCATTAATGTCAGATTCAGACGGTTTAACCTCAAAGACAACATATTCCATGTCTCTAGAAGCACCCTGCTTAAACATTTTCTTGTGAGATTCGTAATACTTTCTAATCTCCTCACCACTTACTTTAACAGTAGTGTCCTGGCCATAATTAGGTATCATCACGAAATCAACATTGGTCGTGTTGTTGTTCTCAGCTATAGCCCTGCGGAGCATAAGAGGATTCTGAACATTGCCATAAGTGAACAAAGAACCATACTTAGCATAGTATTGCTGGGTATAGACAGTGTTCTGAAGGTAATTCCAATACTCTCTGATTCTACCAGTCTGATCCTGTGAAATAGCATCAAGAAGGTTCTGTAAAGCCTCCTTGGAGAAATTACCGTTTTCATCTTGGAAAGCAGGATTCTGAGAGATGACAGGTGAAATCATGTCTCCAGCAAGAAGATCCTTCATTTCCTCTTCACCCACATTAATTCCGGCAGCCTTAGCGTTCTTGATGAACAGATACTTGTCCAAAAGGCTCTGCCAAGCAGCGTTACGAACCTGCTCCTGCTGCTGCTCGTTCTGAGCAGACGAACCGGTCACCATCTCGTTGATGGTTGTGAATTTCTCAACATCTTGTTGGAAATCAAGATAAGAGATTGTTTTACCATTGATCACACCCACATCATTCTTTGAAGACATTGCATTAAAAGCAGTCTCAAGGGTTTGAGGGTCAATAATGAACGACAAAAGAGCCAAGGCAATGATGATAGACACTGCCATGCCGGCCTTTTCGCGAGTTTTTTGAAGAATCGCCATTGTGTATTACGTTTTTATAATTTCCAAAAAATAGGTATTGGGGTGCGAAGATAGTGATTTTAATTCAATTAACCATTATTTTTTAAGCAAAGGGCCAATAAAGTTTACAGAATCAATAATTACCTTTGTCGAATCCTGTACAACAACAAGGTCACTATTGAAAGCCTTGAATATTCTTGCATTTCTAGCCATCTCGTCAGAACGCATCCCGAATCCTTGAAGAAATCCATCGTTAGAAAACATTCTGACATAGCAATCGGTGTAAATCTCCTTATTGGCTTGATCCCAATACAAAGTGTCAGTCTCCAATGTCTGTTGGTTAATTACGTTCTGGACAACAACATTACCAAAGGCCGACCAATACTCATCTTTTGTCTTTTTGCTTTTAAAATGTTTAGCATTGTTGGAATGAAGCACTGTCTCAAGCATGTCATCGTCAGTATAGACAAAAGCATGAAGACCTTTAGGAAAGAGTTCGTAGGAAGATGTGTCGTTCTCATACCTTTCCATCAAGTCGGCCTCCACCCTCATCTGAATGCCTCCATTCTTCGTCTGCACCACAAACATGCTGTCAACTGTTTGAACAGGAGTTTCAGACAGATCAAGACGTTCAGCCTCAGACAGTTTTCCCTTACATGAATATACGATGAAAGCAACCGCAGATGCGGTTGCAATCATCATAAAAGTATGTAAGTGCCGTTTCAATCCAAACTACTTCTGAGTTCTTACCGTTGTAGTGGCGCGCATGCCACCGCAGCTTACAGTGTAGGATTGTCCATCGACAACATCGTACATGAAAGCTTCTGCTTTCTGAGGATAATAAACGCTGTAGGCAGAAATGAGCTTGTTGCAGTCATCAGTCAATGAAGCATCAGCAGCCTTGGCTTTCTGGAGATAATCTACGGCTACCCAATACTTAGCCCTGCTTTCGATTTCATTTCCACCACAACGAGCAGCTCCCCAAATCGTAGCGATGAGGTAGTAAGCCTTTCCTTGATGATCTGGCTTAAGTTCTGCAGCTTGCTTTGCATATTCAAATGCTTTACCTGTGATGTTGTTCTTAAGGCAATAAGTTGCAAGCTCAATCATGTAGTCAGCCTTGACAGGATCATCATCCGCACAAAGTGAAACAGCCTCTTCAAAATACTTGATTGCCGTCTCCGATTCATCCTTAGCAGAATGAAGTTTGTAAAGATAGTAAGCAGAAGAAGCAGATGGCTCGTTCTTATGCATTTTAGTTACAGCATTAAGGAAGAGATCATTATTCTGGCATCCTTCAGTAGAGCCAAGCATCTTCACGATGTTGGTAATGAGCTCCATATTGTCAGGATCAGCTTCATAACGAGGGGTGAACAAGGCAATGAGATTGTCACAGCTTGCCACCTGACTTGTGATGAAAAGTCCTTCAATGTCAGACCTAATCTTAGCGTTATCATCGCTATTACCAGCCTTGTCAAGCAATGCTATGGCGTTCTGATAGGTGTTAATCACATTTTCTGCACCAAGCGCAGATTTCTTGTAGAGCTCGATAGCAGCATTGAGATCCAAAAGAAGAAGACTTGGCTTTACTTTTTCCTGATTAATCTCGATAATTTTGTTCAACTGATCATAAACAACCTGAGGATCCTTGAAATACTGTGTGATGTACTGTCCTTTTGAGTTGTAGGCAGTAACGGCATATTTTGGATAATACTCAGCCCTAAGATCATTAAGGGTAAGAACCGTGTCAATCATGGCAGCACGAACTTGCGCATCCTTTGTCTTCACAATTTCTTTACCTATAAGAGTCATACCGTTAAGAAGCATGTTCTGGCTAGCCGTTGGAGGACAAAGCTTGAAGGCTTTTCTCCAGTTAGGAAGAGCCTCTGTGTAGTTCTTTTGCTTATAGTACTCCTGATAGTAAGACAGATACTTAATGCAATCAGCGCTATCAGCGCCATACTTACCCTGAGCAGAAGCATTTGTTCCAAAAGCTGCTGCTGCAAGAGTTAACAGTACTAGTGTAATCCTTTTCATGGTTTTGTATTATTTTATTTTTACTCTCTATATTAATTGTACTTTGGTTTTATGAACCAAATGTCGAAAATATTGATTCCGATGTTGAAATTCACATACCGTTCTCTTACCATATTTCCTGATAAAGATCCTCTTTGACCGAAATCAACACCTAATGTCAAGCCATTACTCCAACTAAACACAGGTAAAGTGGCTCCTAAAGTAATTCCCACAGCATTAATGGTCTTTCCGTCCAGTTTACAAGAAGCTTGATCCCAATAGGCACCGGCACGATATGTCACCCTCTTTCGATAGTAACGGATGTCATTTCTGTTAGGGACAATCGAAAATCCGGCCCTGACAGACTGAGCTGTAGATGCACTGAAAACAGCATTTCCAACACTCGCGAAACCTGGTATCTTATTCATCCCGCTGGAACTCCAATCTGAACGAATATAGTTGATTTCAGCAGTCCACTTATCACCACCTTTAAAAGCTACCCCAACACCTAATTCACTTGCAAGCTTTACTTTGCCTCTTCCTAATGTGTCAACATAACTTCTCGGAGAAGGTGTAGAATCATTCAAAGAAGAAATAGACTGAATTTCATACCTTTCGACTTCTCCTCTAAGGCTCGTTCCAAACTTGTAAGTTGCCCCCAACACAGCTGTCACATTCTCAGAGACATTTGTCTCATACTGCACTCCTAATTTTGCGGTGAATGCATTCAGATTCATGTTAAATCCACTGGAAATACTCCTATAAGTGGAGTTTGACATTGTAAATGTGTTGGTTTTGTGCAGATTACCAAAATAGTACTGTCCTTCCACACCAACAGAAAGTCCTTTTACGACATCAATTCCTGCACCAATGAATATGTTAGACAATCCACCGTAACCACTTACAGCGTTAGTGATGACCCCTGTGCTAGCTATTATTGACGGGTCAGTAATCTTTGACGACATGTCATATCCAATGTCACTGTACGGAGTCACTCCTGCGTACATTGCAAGAGACTTATAGACAGGAAACGAGATAACAAAATCGTAGAAATTAAATGTGTTGTTGGATGATTTCAGATCATGCTGCGCGTAATACCTATTACCTTGCGCCACACCGAAATCAGCCATAAACGACTTAGCCTCTCTTTCAGTCACGGCAGCCGGATTGAGAATATTCACATTTCTCTTGTCCCTTGTCGCGATGCCGACACCGCCCATGCTTTTGTTGTAAGCTGTGCCTTGTTTGGAAATCTCGCCTATTCCGAACATCGAGTAAGGAGTGTAGGCATTATAAGCCTCATTCTGAGCACTCAAAGGCAGTACACAGAATGACAGCATCACAAAAAGGAGCAGCTTATTAACAATTCTTTTCAACATAATACTTGTCAGCGATTAAGGCTAACCCCATCAGTACAAGATTACAGACTGCAAAGATGGAGTTTTTCATTCTTTTTGCAAAATATAAAGCGTCTCCTCCTGTAAAAACCACTGTTTTTTCAGGAAATAAAGACAAGTACCCCCCTATTTCAAACATTATGCCTGACACGACCCCTGATTCTATCGAAGATTTCAGTGAATCACCAATCTGCCTGACAACATCAGGTGTGTCAACCAAAGGAAGGGTTCTTGAATATCTTGACAAAGATTTGAATCTAGTCCTAAAACCTGGAGAAATATTACCACCGAGATATTCTCCGTCAGGTTCAATTACATCAATAGTCAAAGTAGTTCCAAAATCAAAGACTAAACTACCTTTATCCTTAAAAAGGTACCTTGCAGCTATTACCAAAGCAATTCTGTCAGGAGACAAATATGTTGGTAATGAATATTCTTCCGCTACTTCAATGTGTCTTTTGTCAATGATAATCAGTTTCCCGCATTTTGAACGAAGATGATTCTCTACGTTGTGGCTGATTTCAATTGAGGATGATATCACCATCACGGACGGTCTTTCCTTTTCTATCAAAGAATCGATATATTCAAACATCTTTTCGCCTTGATAACGGAAAGTCTTTCCGAGGGTTATTCCTTCGGACCAAGCCGCCTTGAGGGCAGTGTTTCCTATCTCAACTAAAAAGTTCGGCATTGTTAAAACGGGCAAACTTTCAAAGGTAGTAATTTTATTTCAATTTATTAAGAGTATTAAGCGCTTTTGGTAAAGAATCTATTCCCCTGCTTACAATCTTGAGTTTTCCTTCACTCTGTTTGAGGTTGAAAAGCTGATCGTTAGCATTAATATTCTGTAATATTCCCGAAAAAACCTTTGACTTGTAGTAAGGAGACATTTGGTTAGCAATGAAGAACATGATCATCATTCCGTTCTTTATTATAATCTTTTCGAAACCAAGCATGCCACCTAAATTTCTTATTTTTACAACATTAAATAGATTATCCAACTCCAAAGGCATCTCCCCAAAACGATCAACCAACTGAGCCTTGATTCTGTCAATCTCCTTGTCGTTGGTCATGCTATCAAGCTGCTTGTATATTCTTATTTTCTCTGCTGTTATGTCAATGTACGAGTCTGGAATCATTGCCGGCTGATCAGTTTCAATCGTACAATCTTCAACAAAAGATTCATTGGAATGAACAGTGGATATTCCTGTCTCGACCCCAAGTTCGTCCATAGCCTCAGACAGAATCTTCTGATAGGTTTCGTAACCCATGTCTGAGATGAAGCCGCTTTGCTCAGCTCCTAAAAGATTTCCAGCTCCACGAATGTCCAAATCCTGCATGGCTATATTGAACCCGCTTCCAAGATCAGAAAATTCTTCTATTGCCTTAAGCCTTCTTCTGGCATCATCGGTGATAGAAACCAATGGAGGTACAATCAAATAACAAAAAGCCTTTCTGTCAGACCTTCCTACACGTCCGCGAAGTTGATGCAGATCACTAAGGCCAATGTTTTGAGCCTGATTGATGATGATGGTGTTGGCATTCGGGATGTCAAGTCCGTTTTCTATGATTGTGGTGCAGAGCAGCATGTCATAGTCCCCACGAATGAAGTCCAGCATTCTGTTCTCCAACTCCTTTGCTTCCATTTGGCCGTGAGCTACACAAATTTTCATGTCTGGCACAAGCCTATGAAGAATCTCATGAATCGAAGGAAGTTCCTCAACTTTGTTGTGGATGAAGAACAACTGACCTCCACGATTCAATTCATAATTTATGATGCTACGTATCTCGTCTTTGTCAAACAGAATAATTTCTGTTTGAGTCGGAATCCTGTTAGGTGGGGGAGTGTTGATGATAGAGAGATCCCTTGCCCCAAGCAATGAAAATTGAAGAGTACGAGGAATAGGTGTAGCTGTCAAGGTCAATGTGTCCACAGAAGTCTTCACCTGACGGAGTTTTTCCTTGGTCGAAACACCGAACTTCTGCTCCTCATCAATAATCAGAAGCCCAAGATCCTTGAAATCAAACCCTTTGCCGAGCAGTTTGTGTGTTCCAATCACTATGTCCAACTGTCCGTTACGTAGGCGTTCCTTTATGTCATTGATTTCTTTTGTAGTACGCAATCTGCTGACATAATCAATCGTGCAAGGGAAATCCTTAAGACGGGATGAAAAAGTGGTATAGTGCTGAAGGGAAAGGATAGTTGTAGGCACAAGAACAGCCACTTGTTTGCCATCAGTAACAGCCTTGAAAGCTGCCCTGATAGCTATCTCAGTCTTACCGAATCCGACATCACCGCAGACAAGCCTGTCCATCGGGCTGTTGTCCTCCATATCCCTCTTTACAGCCTTGTTGGCAGATTCCTGATCCGGAGTGTCCTCGTACATAAACGAAGACTCAAGTTCTTCTTGAAGATAACTGTCAGGTGAGTAGGCGAAGCCCTGCGTGGTTTTTCTCTTAGCATAGAGTTGTATAAGATCCTTCGCTATGTCCTTAATCTTAGATTTAGCACTAAGTTTGAGATTCTGCCAAGTTTTAGAACCTAACTTATTAATTTTAGGTGGAATGCCATCTTTGGAACGGAAGCGTGAAATCTTGTTCAACGAATGCACAGACACGAACACTACATCCCCGTCCTTGTACATCAACTTCACTACCTCATGCAACCGTCCCTTGTCATCCTTAACCCTAACCAAACCTCCGAACACACCGACTCCATGATCAATGTGCACCACATAATCACCTATGTTAAATGCAGTCAAATCATTAAGAGTCAACTGCTCACTTTTCTCAACCGTCCTCCTTACGCTGACTCTGTGGAAACGGTCAAAAATCTCATGATCAGAATAGCAGCAAATCTTATCTTGTTGATCTATAAATCCAGAATGGATATTCTTCCCTGCTATAAACTCAGGCACCAATCCACTATTCTCTATCAAAATCGACTTCAACCTCTCCACCTGAGAATTTTTATCACTGAATATTACAACCTTGTACCCACGTTCCAAGTTCTGCCGGATGTCAGCGGTCAAAAGTTCGAAATTTTTATTGAAAACTGGCTGCGGGGTAATGTTGAAAGCAATCTCGTCAGAAGAATCCACCCCAAGCGGAACCTCAAGAAAAACTCTTTTAAAATTGTAAAAACCACCGAAAAAACCCCTTTCATTATACATGTCAGAAGAGTCAAGCCAAACAACAGTTCTTTTCGGAAATAGACTGACTAAATCTGTACTACCTGAGTCGGATGTCTCGGATGCAAGATCTGGGAATATTTCAACCTCCTTCTTCTCTTCTACTGAAAGTTGAGTGTTACAATCGAAAACATGAATCTTCTCAACCTCATTACCAAAAAATGACACTCTGAAAGGAAAATTGAATGAGTATGAGAATATATCTATTATTGCCCCCCTTATCGAGTATTGTCCTGGAGCAGAGACGAAATCAACCTTCTCAAAGCCTTGTTTTGAAAGAATATTCTTGATTTCGTCATAAGATATTTCCTGACCTGCCTTGATTTTTAGAATGGAATCAGCAATTTTTTCAGGTAAAGGAACAGGTTCCTCTAGAGCATCCGGGTAAGTTACTATAAATATTCTTTCAGAATCATCAGTATTAGAAAGTAATTTACCTATAGCAGAAGTTCTCTGAACACTTAAAGAAGACTTGTAGTTACTCCTTTCTACTCCTTTGCCACTGTCTGGTAGATAGAAGACAACATCCCCATCAGTAAGAGAATAAAGATCAGAGCAGCAATATTCCGCACTCTCCCTGTCAGGCATAACTATCACATTAGTGCCACGCAAAGCGACTTGAGACACAACGAACCATCTGGCCGACAGAAACAATCCTTTACAGAAGATTTCGTTGCAGGAAATCAGCTTTTCTGAAAGTATTTTAGATGACGAGGAACTTATCAACATAAGTATTAAAATTCTGTTTAAAAGATGTTGAAAACCCTGTTGAAAACGGATTATCAAAAGTTGATTAATAGAAGCAAGTAACTTTTCAACAGTTTATCAAAAGCTTTTCAATAAAGTAACCAACAATATATCCTATATGTAATAAATTGATAGTCAATATACAAAATAAGTTATTAACAAATTAACAATCATTATAAAATCATAAAAGATCTAAAAATATATCATTATATTTAATAGACTTTGAATATTCTCCCCTTCTTCGACAATTTGACACTGCCTCTTACTTCAAACTTCAGCCTGTTTTCACTATATTTGTGCAGATTATAATGCTACCTGATGACAGAATTTGATCCGCACAGTACAAACGCTGGCAAAGATAAGGATTTGGACGGAATTATCCGCCCTCAAGGATTGGAAGATTTCACTGGACAAAAAGAAATCGTGTCCAATCTGAACATCTATGTTAAAGCGGCCAAGATGAGAGGAGAAGCACTTGACCATGTGCTATTTCACGGGCCTCCAGGTTTGGGAAAGACCACTCTTGCGCACATCATCGCTAACGAGATGGGAGTGAACATGAAAGTGACGTCCGGTCCGGTGCTTGACAAACCAGGAGATCTTGCCGGACTGCTTACTTCTTTGGAGACAGGTGATGTGTTGTTCATTGATGAGATTCATCGTCTTTCACCGGAGGTCGAGGAGTACCTTTACTCGGCTATGGAGGACTATGTGATAGACATCATGATTGACAAGGGACCGGGTGCGAGATCTGTCCGTATTTCTCTTAATCCTTTCACCCTAGTAGGGGCTACAACTCGAAGCGGATTGCTTACTGCTCCTCTGCGCGAAAGGTTCGGAATTAATTGTGCTCTAGAATATTACGACACTTCAGACTTGATACGCATTGTGCGCAGAAGCGCTCGCATCCTGAATGTGACCATTGATGAAGAAGCTGCCAAAGAGATTGCACTTAGGAGTCGCGGAACTCCTAGAATAGCCAATGCTCTCCTTAAGAGAGTTCGTGATTTCGCCCAGGTTATGGGGGACGGACACATAGACCTTAACATTTCCCGTTACGCTCTTGACAAACTTAAGATAGACAAGAGGGGATTGGACTCAATTGACAACAAGATTCTCCGTACGATCATCACAACGTTTAAGGGAGGGCCTGTAGGAGCCAACACCATAGCTACTGCTATCAGTGAAGACCAAGGAACATTCGAAGAAGTCTATGAACCATTCTTGATAAAGGAAGGCTTCATTGTGCGCACGCAAAGAGGCAGAGTGGCCACCGAGATGGCCTATCATCACCTTGGACTTGACTCAGAACTCCAATCTAAAAAGGAAGAAGATGCCACATTATTCTAAATTTTTCACTGTAATAACTGCATTCATATTCTTTTCACTTAAAGCATTTTGCTGCACTTCAGTGATTATTTCCGGGGGAGTGCGGGCTGACGGTCGCCCGGTGATGCTCAAGCACCGCGACACCGGTGAGCTGAACAATAGGATGGAATGGTTCCAAGGTCCTGAATATTCATTCATAGGTCTCGTGAACTCACCATCGCAGGGTGGGGAAGTGTGGTCCGGAGTCAACTCCGCAGGCTTCTGCATCATGAACACCGCCACCTACGACCTTAAGGATGATGATGTTCCCGCCTCCGAAATGGACAAGGAGGGGATTGTCATGTACAAGGCTCTTGGAATATGCCGCTG
>CAKUSF010000017.1 GCA_934678915.1 uncultured Bacteroidales bacterium | reverse complement strand
CAATCTTCACACCCTCTCAGAACCCGGAAACCAGCGGAAACTATGACCATAAATATTCAATTAACTTAACACCCTAAATAATTATTGATAAGGTCACTGAAGGGCAATTAAACGCAGACTGTGTAATTAAGTCAAACTCCGAGAAAATTCTGAGTGGTGTTTCTACAAGCAAATTGTATGATAGCGGAGCGATAATCTATTCATTCCCTGATGTTAGGGATTGTTGGGAGAATGAAACCGCACTTGATGCGACAGTGAATTGGAACTTCACGAGTTCTGTTTTTGACCAATGGAATCAAAAGGGAACAAAAAAAGTATCCTTCAAACGTAACACCTTGACTACAATTACGGTTTCGTGCACTCCGGATAATTCTTCAGGGCCGGTGTGCATAAATGAAGAGGCTATCGGAGAAGACAATAAAATTTACTTGTGTCTTAACTCTGACGGTGTAATTGTAATTGGAGTTGAACCAAGCGAAGGGGAGGATGATTGATCATGAAAAAGATAGTTATAATTATAGCGATGGCCGCCTTATTGTTAGGCTGTTGCAAAGAGTTTTCAGGAGATAATGTAAAGGACGATGTTATATCGGTAAATCTAACACTTTCGGGTGAAGTCACGGTCTCAGAAGAACCTCTTACTAAAAGCATCAGTTCTGATGACCTTGTGGGAATTCAGGTCTATCAGAATGACGAACCTTATGCATATGGATTATTTGATGATGCGAGCAGGATGTCAATCAATCTTCATACTGGAAAGAAGTACTCATTTAAGTCACAATTGATAAAGAATGGTAAATCAGTGGTGACCCGTTTGAATATGTCGGGCGGTGAACCATGCTATTATCCTTACGGAAAAGGTATAAGTAGCGGCAATTGGACATATTATCCTTATTATGAGATCCTTTCAAATATTCGTCATATTGGAAGTTCCGTATATTATTTTATTCCATACTCGGAAGGATACTGTGATCCGTTTGCGTTTAATGCGAAATCAATGCTTACTGGATATTCAACTTTGAAAGAAGTTAGGCTACAGACCACTAGCTCAAATTATTATAAATTTATGGATTGTTTACCACAAAAGGCTGCCCCGGTCATTGATTTGACAAATTCGTTTGTATATGATAGTACTAATTCGATGAATATTTCGAATTCTTTCGTTATGACGGAGAATCAATTATCTGTTGATAGATATTACGGAGAGCTGATACTTGCTAGTGTTGCAAGAGGTATGCAACCGATAACTATTGATATGAAGCACCTTGTGTATGGCATTCAATACAATGTGACAGGTGTTACAGATGGGACCGCATCAATAACCATCAAAAATAAGGATGACGCCCTTCTTGTTGAAAAGTCAGGCATATCTGGAGAGTATCATAGTGATAAAATGTTTTTCGCATTCTCGGATATGCAAAGTGCATGGCAGTATGCGGACGACTATATGGAGAATGTCACAGTAAGCATGACATGGCTCAGAGGTGTCGGAGTGTCGCAGGATCTGGGCTCTCAGGTCATACAAGTCAAGAGAAATCGTGTGAATGTGGTGACCGTTTCGTTAAGTACTACAAGAGCAGGTTCCGCACCGAGTGTTGAGTTTAATATTGAAAACTAACGTTTGACAGTCAAACTCAACACCTCCCCTGATCAAGAGCAGATAGAAATCTCTATCGACCCAAGCACCGGTTCTTGGAACTAGATGTCTTACGAGGCGAGCGATTAGCTCGCCTCATTTCTGTTGATTTCCCTAAGGAGGAGTCAAAAGCCATGAACGAGCGACTTTTTCCACGCACAGAAAAGGGAACGCTCCTGTCTTTCAGTACTTGGCAAGTGCTTCCACGGCAGCCTTATCAAGGCCGGTGCATTTTACTATAAAATCTATTGGGGTGTTTGCTCCTATCATACGTAAGGCTATGGCTTCCCTTTCGGCTACCTTGCCTTGTTCCACCCCTTGTTCCATTCCTTGTTTTTGTCCCTGCTTCAGTCCTTGTTCCAATCCCTGCTTCAACCCCTGTTTGATTCCTTCCTCTCGCCCGAACTCTCTGGCGTAGGCTATCTGATTGTAAGTGTCCCGTTCGTTGATCATATTGCTGACATATTGTTTCTTCTCATCTTTTGTAAGGGATATGACTTCCGCCGCCTCGAAGAACCTTCTGAAAATCCTGTCAACCAATGCTGCCGGACGTTCCAGCAGACGGTGCAGATTCTTCAGCACGTAAAACCACTTGTCTAGATTCGTCTTGAGATCCTCTGGCGTCTTGTCGAACCTTCCGATCTCGATGAACACGAATCGCAGCTTGTCCGTCATCAGTTCACCACTCTCGTCCTCCCGCACAGAATATCTCCTGATCAACCCTCCGCCTCTTTCCGGTCCGAAGGTGAAATTCTGCAATCCGATGAAATACACACCTTTGATGTTGTAGTTCCACTTCTTGCCCTTTACGCCTTGTGAGTGCATCACCATTCCGGAATAGTACAGGGCTCTTTCTCTGAAATGCTTCTGATAGGCCAACTGTATTTCGACAATGAATTTCTCTCCGCTCTCATCCTTGCACATCACATCGAACCTTGCGTTCCTGTCCCCTGCGGCCAACCCTAACTGCTCTGTCGGCAGATAGGTGATGTCTTTGATCCTCTTGTCCGGGAATATCTCCGTCAGGAACGCGACAAGGAACTCTTTGTTCATTTCTGTCCCGAAAAGTCTCTTGAATCCCCAGTCGTTCAGTGGGTCAATGTACCGTGGCAGTGAATCACCCTCCACATTCACTTCGTCTCCGAATCCGATTCTCTCATCTTCCAAGAGTGCGCGATCCCAGCCGTAGGCACTCAGGTCATCATATCCATTAACAGCCATAAAGATAATAGTTTTAGTTGGTTAAACAAATTGTCGGATCCCGTTTTGTGTCCATTTTGTCGAGGAAACGTTCCTAAACCGGCAAGCGGCCACACAGAAACCGATGCCAATGTACAATCATTTCCATCAAGTTCAATCAAGTGATAAAAAACATTAGGGGGTAAGAATATGTTTTTTATGAATTTTTATGTATTTTATAGAGCATAAGCCTTTGGGGAAGATTATGCCCGAATATGCTTATGCTGGACCAAAGAAATATTATTGTAGAAAGTATTATGCGAGCGGATTGGCTAGATGAACTTCATCACATGGCGGATGCGATATAGGTGAAAAATGAAGAGGATAGGTACTTCAAGCCATTCAGAATCTGTTTGGCGTTCTTCATGTTTGCCTTGGTGTACACCCTAGTTCTATTGGGATTCTAAACATAAGAGATGGTTCAGTCAGAAGGAGTGTATTTGTCGAAAAAATCCTTTATCTTTGTGAGGTTAGGGACGCAATGCTAGTCATTGTTTTAGTGATGAATGTTTAAGAAATATTTGGGCTTATGAATTCTACACATGATATTATTGACTATGTAGTGTGTTGCGTTGGCGCTTTTGCCAAACGTTTCATGATGACTAATGCTCAGGCGTATGCATATCTGCGAAGATTCAACGGCATTGATTTTCTGTTGGATTGTTATGCAGCAGAGCATACCCTTTCCATTGATGATGCTGTGGAAGACATTCTGCAAGTCTGTAGGAAACATGGAGGACGTGTAGTATGATAACATTGTATCATGGATCAAATGTCTCGATAGGCACGGTTGATTTATCCTTTTCGCGCAAGGGAAAAGACTTTGGACAGGGCTTTTATCTGAATCCGGACAGCAAGCAAGCCATGGAAATGGCTGTGCGTACAACTCAGAGAATGCTGGAGGAAAAACCTATTGTGACTGCATTCCTTTTTGATGATGCTCTGCTAGAAGACAATTCATCATTGAAAGTTAAAGTTTTTAAGGAATATTCAAAAGAATGGGCAGAATTTGTTTTATTGAACAGGAGTAACACAAGCGAAGTCCCTGCTCATGAATATGATGTTGTCATCGGCCCTATAGCTAATGACACAGTTGGACTTCAGATGCGTAGGTTCATTCAAGGCTACATAAGCATTGAGCGTATGATTGAGGAGTTGCGCTTTAAGAAACCTGCTATACAATATTTCTTTGGAACTGAATCTGCGGTTAGATGCTTAACGAAAATTTAATATGTCGGATGATATTCAATTTCAGGTAGAATGCCTCTCGTCTGAGCTTGTTGAGATGCTGATGCGGAAGTATGGGTGGGGCATAAAGAGGGCTCTTGACGAATTGTATTCTTCGGAGACATACGGACGTTTATGTAATCCAAAGTGTGGGTTATATTACGAAAGTCCTGTCTATGTGTTCTCATACCTTCAAAATGAAATTGAGACTGGGGTAGTAAGATAATAGTAATTCTTTCGCCACCGTCCACGCTTGTGCCTCTGTATGTTGCATCTGTACAACAAACATGAGGATATTCCAAGGGGATTGTGTATATTTGTTAAGTTTTGCAAACCACTCAGAATGGACTGTCTTCGAAAGTTTAAGGTGCTTCTTCTTTTTGCTGCGGCTGCTTTGGTGGGCTGCGTTGGGGACGTTGTGCCTGAGAATTTGCGGATTCCGGAGCTGCCTGTGGTCAGTGCGGTGGCTGAGGGGCGGGTGGTGACGCTTAGCGCAACATTTAAGGACGAGAAGGATTTTGCATCGGCTAAGGAGTTCGGTTTTTATTTCGGAGAGGATGAACAGTCGATGGAGCGGATGACTGTCGCCAAGACGGATGGGTTGGGATATTCATTGATCATGGGAAACCTTGAATATTCCACAACCTACCTTTATAAGGCGTGGGTCGGCAACGGGCGTGATGAGGAGGTTTCGGATTTGCGGGCGGTCGCAACGGGGGAGGAACCGGTTGGGCCTGATCCCCCTTCCCCGGTGGAGCAGAACATCGAGTTTAAGGATCAGGTGGTCAAGGCTCTTTGTGTGGAGAATTGGGATCTGGACGGAGATGGTGAACTATCCAAGGATGAGGCGGCTAAGGTGACGAACCTGCGGTGGGTATTCAAGAGGAATAATGAAATTACCTCATTCGAGGAGTTGGAATATTTCACCGGCCTCCGAAGTGTAGCGGATTCAGCGTTCAAGTGCTGCGCCAACCTTCGCTCCGTCAAATTGCCGGAGAGTGTCTGGCAGATCGGTGACTATGCGTTCGATGGATGTCAGAAGGTTCTTATTTCCAAGTTGCCGGACAACTTGGAAATTATTGGGACGCATGCTTTCCGTTTTTGTTCCATGCTGTCGTGGATGTCATTGCCTGAGAGTTTGAGAAGCATTGCCGGCTTCGCTTTTGATCATTGCAAAAGTCTGAATTTGACCAAATTGCCATCAGGTTTGACACGAATAGAGGACGGTGTGTTTGCGAATTGTCCGAGCATCTCTCCAGAGAGCCTTCCGTCAGGTCTGACATTCTTAGGCCGGTGGGCATTCTTTGAGTGTTTTTCTTTCAATCCAAAATTGCTCCAACTCCCTGCCGGATTGGAATACATTGCCGAAAGTGCCTTCAATGGTTGCGGATTTTCAGAGATTTCTATACCAGAGAAAGTTGAATATATCGGTCCGCATGCATTTGAGCGTTGCAATTTGCTTAGAAAGGTGACGGTCCAACCTATTACTCCACCTGAAATGGAGGACACATTCCTTGGTGACAACGCTGATGAGATTTTCGTCCCGTCCGCCTCCCTTGAAAAGTACAAGACCGCGAAGAACTGGAGCGAGTGGGAGACCAAGTACAAACCATTGACGGAGAACTCCGGACAGGCATTATAACCTTTTCTCTGTCTTTACAACGGGAGGATTACTGGTCAAAAAGTTCGGTGGCTTGGCGGAAGAGTTCATCGATGGCTTCTTTGTCGCTGTGTGTCTTCTTTTGAGTTGACTCTTTTGTGACTGGTTTGCTTTCGGAATTGTTTACGTCAGGCTTATGTTCCTTTACTGAAGGCTTCTCGGCATTCTCTTGTGGGGCTGAGAGGGCTGGAAGTAGGCTGTCTTTGTCTGCGTGATTCGACACTGTGTCGATTTCAGTGCTAAGGCTGGCGGGTTCGCTTGCCGGGCGTTTCCATGGATGGAAGAGAAGGACGACTGCACAGAGGATCAGAAAGACGATGACCACAATTCCCCAAATGGCCTTAGGCCGGCTGTTGATCGCTTCCTTGACCTCTAATGCGCTCTGAAAACGCTTCTTGGGGTCTCTTTGACAACACTTCCTGGCGATTTTGCCAAAACTGGGACTCAGCCTGTCAATGACGCAGCCAAGAGAGAATATGTCTGAGCGGAAATCCACACTGCCACCGGAGATGAGTTCAGGAGAAGCGTAAACTTGAGTCCCAGCGGAGCCTTTCAGTACAGAATGTGAATCAGAGTCGGAAAGACCGAAGTCAATCAGTTTGACGTTGTTGCCGTTGTAGGTCAGCATGATGTTGGACGGCTTCAGATCCCGGTGTACAATCTGCTTGGAGTGCATGTAGGACAATGCATCGCAAAGCTCGCTGATGATCTTGGTGGCAAACGTCTTTCCGATTGCTCCCCGTGGGAGGAGACTGTCGAGTGAGCACCCATCAATCCATTCCATTTCTATGCAATTGCCAAGCGAAGGAATATTCACGAAATCATAGTACTCGCAGATGTACGGATGGTCCAGTGAATATCCTATCTCAAATTCTTTCCGAAGCAGGCGTTCATAGACCGGATCACCAGCATATTCACTTTTGAGTGCCTTATAGACTCGGAACCGCCCTTCCTTGTCGGCACGCCAAATCTCGCAGTAGCTTTCAGGGCTGCTGCTGATCAGCTCAAACATCCCTTGTCTGGGGGATTGTGCTATTGATGGAGTCTCGAAAAATCCGGAAGCTTCGTCCATAATTCGTTTGAATGGCCAAACTCAACTGTTGTGTTTCGCAATAGTGGAGTTTGAATATTCAAATATAACTATTTTTGTGTTAAATTTGTATGAAACGTTGATGCTGATGAGGAATATTCCCGGACATATTCTTTTGAGCCTTGTTCTGGCACTCCGTTTTTGCTTTGCTGCTTCTGCTTTTCAGCAAGGGGACGGCTATGACAGGGCTTTGGATAAGTATGCTCGCATCTGTGATCGTTGTGTGGAGTTGAGGATGAGGGTCGAGTCAGGGCAAAGCGTGCAGATGGAGGAATTGAAGAGCCTTTTGGCGGAACTCTCATCGCTCCGGAAAACTTTGTCGAACGCTTCTGGAAAGATGACGATGGCGCAATCTGCTAGGTTTGAGGAGATTAAGAATAAGTATCTTCAAGGGATGAAGTCGGTGGGGGAGAAGCCTAGCCGGCCAGTGTTTAATCCTGTGCCGAAGATTGTGCCGGTCACTGAGCCTGTCGAAGTGACCTCTCAGGTGGCTAGGGCAGGAGCGCTTCGACAGGCTCAGCGACCACTTCAATCGGATCCGCAGGCGCTTCGACAAGCTCAGCGACCGGATGGTCAGGCTCAGCGACCAGGTGCGGAGTCTCAGCGATTGGATCCTCCGCGGCAGCGTTCGTTCAATGCAAGATATTCAAAATCATTAAAATTTGCTATCATGGCCGATGCGGGAATATTCCCGACTCCCTCCTACGGGACAATGGCTGCCTTGACTTGGAATGGTTTTGGAGCCTACGTCAACTATCGGAGCAATTTCAGGAAGAATGAATATTCCTACACCTGCACCAGCGATGGTGCCACTGAATATGGTAGCATCTGGGCGACCGGCAATTCTCGTGAGAGCCGTACTGCCGCTACCGCTGGGCTTGTGGTTTTCCCATCACACCGTTTCGGCTTTTATGCCGGAGCGGGATTGACTTCATACCGTCTTTGTTGGGAGGATGCCTCTAGAGAGTGGGTCAATGTCGAGGATAAGTCGTTCAAGAATCTCGCGGTGGATGCGGGATTGTTTGTGAATGTCAAGCCATTAATCCTCTCACTTGGCGTGAATACCGACTTCTTCGGTCACGCAGATCTTCAATTAGGAGTTGGTATCAGTTTCTAAAGAGTTTTCAAATGTGTGAGCCCACCTTGCTTCCCCGCCATGTAGGGAGGGGTGAATTTTCCGTCTCTGATGATTCTTGCAAGGTAAAGCGGAGAACCTTTTATGAAACTTGATGTTTCGAATCGGTCTCCCTCACGGAGTTGGGAGTTAATCGAGGACTTGACCTCGAACTGATTGTCGCCCATGTACTTGAGCGTTACAACCCTGTTAGGATTCCATCCGATTTCGACAATTGATTCTGGCTTCAAGTCGCTTGCATTGATGAATTCGGAGGTAAAGAACATTGAACGGAGGGCCTCAGAGTTTTTAAGGTCATCACAGAATGTCTTGTAGTCTTTATGGCCGATGTATCGGGCGAGAATGTCAAGAGTGGACTGACGAGGAATTGTGGTCATGTTGACGTAGCCCCAGAGCCTCTTTAGGGTGGATGAGGAAATTCTTTCCTTTGTCTTCTCCCAAATTTTTATGGACAGTGAGTGGAAATCAGTCGAAGTCTTGATGCCCTTGTGGAATTTTCTTTCCGCAAGAGACATCAAGTAATTAATTTCTGGGATTTGAATGCCTGTCATTTTGTCTAAAATGAGGCTATTTTGTGCCGAAAATTCTGTCACCGGCATCACCGAGTCCAGGCACGATGTAGGCATCCTTGTTCAGGCACTCATCAATCGCGGCCACGAATATGTCTACATCAGGGTGTTCTTTCTGTACTCGGGCGATTCCTTCTGGTGCAGCCACCAAGCACATAAGCCTGATGTTCGTGCATCCGCGCTCTTTCAGCATTGTCAACGCATCGCAGGAACTGCCACCGGTGGCGAGCATCGGATCGGTCACAATCACGAGACGCTTGTTGATGTCCTCAGGAAGTTTGCAGTAATAAACCACAGGAGTGTGGGTCTTTTCGTCACGGTAAAGTCCTATGTGCCCGACTTTTGCCACAGGAACAAGAGTCTGGAGCCCGTCAACCATGCCTATCCCAGCGCGGAGAATCGGGACGATTGCAAGTTTACGTCCAGAAACCTTCTTGGCTGTCATTTTGCAGATAGGGGTTTCTATCTCGATGTCGTCAAGAGGAAGATCTCTGGTGATCTCGTAGCCCATCAGCAGGGAGATTTCTTTAAGCAATTCGCGGAAATCCTTGGAACCGGTTTCCTTTTTCCTCATGATAGTCAGCTTGTGCTGGATCATGGGATGGTCAATGACGTGTACTGAGCTCATTTGTTAAAATTTTTCATAAAGTTACCATATTTTTTCTATTCTTGCACGGTTTTCCTCCAAGTTTGTGTCTTTGTTGGGGTAGTCAGTCAACAAAGCAATGACGTAGAATGCAATATTCCTGAAAAAGACTATCTTTGCACCCGGTTAGTATAGTAAGTGTTATGTGGTTATCGTTAGCTTTTCTCTCTGCTGTCCTGCTTGGATTCTACGACTCATTCAAGAAGGTGTCGTTAGGCGGCAATGCCGTCATCCCCGTGCTGTTCTTGAACACATTGTTCTGCTCGTTGATATTCCTCCCATTTATCCTGCTGTCTTACAACACTTCCGTCCTTGACGGCACAATCCTAAAGGTCGGTGAATATGGTGGCTGGGCTGTCCAGAAATGGATTCTGTTGAAGAGCGTCATAGTCCTCAGTTCATGGACGTTGGGCTATTACGGAATGAAGCATCTCCCGCTCACAATTGTTGGCCCGATCAACGCTACCCGTCCTGTCCTTGTTCTGGTCGGAGCGATGCTGATTTTCGGAGAGAGGCTTAACTATCTCCAATGGATTGGTGTTCTGCTAGCCGTGGTGTCCTTCTTCATGCTGAGCCGCAGCGGAAAGAAGGAAGGGATTGATTTTGAGCATAATGTCTGGATTTTTGCTGTTGTTGGAGCTGCTATCCTAGGAGCCCTAAGCGGCCTCTACGACAAGTTCCTGATGGATCCGAACGGCTTAGCCTTGGACAAGATGTCCGTGCAGAGCTGGTACAACATCTACCAGTGCGGAATGATGGGCGTGATGATGCTGCTAGTTTGGTACCCGAACCGAAAGAAAACCACCCCTTTCCAGTGGAGATGGCCGATCATATTCATTTCCATATTCCTAAGCATCGCTGACTTTGTCTATCTTTATGCCCTCACCCTTCCCGGAGCCATGATTTCCGTGGTCTCGATGATCCGCCGAGGCAGCGTCATCGTCAGCTTCCTCTTTGCAGCAATCGTCTTCAAGGAGAAGAACCTTCGCAGCAAAGCCATCGACCTCGCCCTTGTCCTCCTCGGCATGGTCTTCCTCTACCTCGGCTCAAGATAGTCTTTGCGACTAGTAGAATCTGTTGGACCGTCTCGAAAAGATCTGCGACCGGGTGCCACCATGGCGCAATGAAATTTCCCCTTGCCGCAATTTTTGTAACGTGAAAAATTCGGCAAGGGGAAATTTTTTGCGCATCAAAGCCACTATTCCGCAATTATCTTGATCAAGGAATATATTCAAATAATCCGCCCCGGCAAGGGACGGATTATTTATGAATATGTCAGCGAAGCCAACTATTTGCTTTGCTCGATGGCAGCTTGAGCTGCAGACAGACGAGCGATAGGCACGCGGAACGGTGAGCAGGAAACGTAGTCAACACCGATCTTGTTGAAGAAACGGATTGACGCAGGATCTCCACCGTGCTCTCCGCAGACACCACACTTGAGATCAGGCCTCTTGGAACGACCAGCCTGGATTCCGAACTCAACCAACTTGCCAACGCTCTTGGTGTCGATGGTCTGGAACGGATCCGCGTCGAGAATCTTGTTGCCAAGATATTCACCCATAAAGGTGCCCACATCGTCACGTGAGAAACCGAAAGTCATCTGTGTGAGGTCATTGGTACCGAATGAGAAGAACTCGGCAGCGCGAGCCATCCTGTCAGCGGTCAGCGCAGCACGAGGAATCTCAATCATGGTTCCGAAATTGTAAAGGATGAACTGGCGGGTGGTGCCTTCAACCTCGGCCTTCACCTTGTCACAGATCGCTCTCTGGAAGCTGAGCTCACGGGCAGAGATTGTCACAGGGATCATGATCTCAGGATGAGGGTTGAAACCTTCCTGCTGAAGCTCGGCTGTGGCAGTGAATATTGCTCTGTACTGAGTCTCGGCAATGAGTGGGTAAGACATGTGCAGACGAACTCCACGATGTCCCATCATAGGGTTGACCTCATGAAGAGCCTCGCCACGCTTCTCGATGTCCTCTACAGTGACACCCAATTCTTTGGCAAGCTCCTTCTCTTTCTCCTCGGTCTTAGGCACGAACTCGTGGAGAGGTGGATCGAGCAGACGGAACACAACTGGCTTGCCATCCATGATCTTCATCGTGCTCTTGGCAGAAGCCTTGATGTATGGCTCAAGTTCAGCAAGGGCGGCCTTTCTCTCCTCGTCAGTGTTGCAGAGAATCATCTTACGAAGTTTGGCAAGCGGCTGCTCAGAGTTGGCTCCGTAGAACATGTGCTCGATACGGAACAGACCAATTCCCTCAGCACCGAAACTGAGAGCCTTTTGTGCATCCTCAGGGGTGTCAGCGTTGGTCCTGACACCGATCTTACGGAACTTGTCCACGATTGACATGAATTTGATGAACATAGGGTTCTCGGAAGCGTCCATCGTGTCGATCTTCTCTCCGTACACACAACCCTTTGTTCCGTTGAGGCTCATCCAATCTCCCTCCTTGAAGGTGACATTGCCGAAAGAGACTGTCTTTGCCTCGAAGTTGATCTTCATG
Organism: uncultured Bacteroidales bacterium; assembly: GCA_934678915.1. Classification (GTDB taxonomy): domain Bacteria; phylum Bacteroidota; class Bacteroidia; order Bacteroidales; family UBA932; genus Cryptobacteroides. The sequence goes on along the minus strand of CAKUSF010000017.1, from coordinate 13,801 downwards.
GACTCGCAGCCTACAATGCAGCACTTGCCCCATCCGCGTGCAACAAGTGCAGCATGTGAGGTCATACCTCCACGTGTGGTAAGGATACCTGCCGCGGCGCGCATGCCCTCGATGTCCTCAGGAGAAGTCTCCTCGCGGATGAGGATAGTCTTCTTTCCGTTGGCGTTAGCCTCCATGGCAGCCTCGGAAGTAAACACGATCTGGCCGACAGCTCCACCTGGTGAGGCAGGAAGTCCGATCGCAAGGACTTTGGATTTCTTCTCTGACGCAGGGTCGAGGATAGGGTGGAGGATCTCGTCAAGTTGTGAAGGGGAAACCCTCATCACAGCCGTCTTCTCGTCGATCATCTTCTCGTCAACCATGTCCATGGCCATCTGCAGGGCTGCCAGGCCGGTTCTCTTGCCGATGCGGCACTGGAGCATCCAAAGGTGTCCCTCCTGAATGGTGAACTCGATGTCCTGCATGTCGTGGAAATGCTGCTCAAGTCTCAGACGTATCTCGTCCAGCTCCTTGTAAACCTCCGGCATGGCGGTCTCAAGTGACTGGAGATCCTTGTTCTTCTCTGTCTTTGTGGCCTCGTTGAGAGGGTTAGGAGTACGGATTCCCGCAACGACATCCTCGCCCTGGGCGTTGATGAGCCACTCTCCGTAGAACTTGTTGTCTCCGGTGGCAGGGTTACGTGAGAAAGCCACACCGGTGGCTGAAGTGTTGCCCATGTTTCCGAACACCATTGACTGCACGTTCACGGCTGTCCCCCAGTCATCAGGAATCTTCTCGATTCTTCTGTAGGCGATGGCCCTCTTTCCGTTCCAAGACTTGAACACACCTCCGATAGAGCCCCAAAGCTGTGCCTCGGCAGTGTCAGGAAAGTCAACTCCAAGAACTTCCTTAACCTTGGCCTTGAACTTCTCGCAAAGTTCCTTAAGTTCATCAGCGGTAATGTCGGTGTCAGACTTGTAACCCTTCTTCTCCTTGAGTTCCATCATCATCCTGTCAAGCTGCTGACGGATTCCCTGACCGTCTGCTGGCTCGATGCCCTCAGCCTTTTCCATGACAACGTCTGAGTACATCATGATGAGACGTCTGTAGGCATCATAGACGAACCTTGGATTGCCTGTCTTCTGGATCATTCCAGGAAGGGTGGCTGAACAGAGACCGATGTTGAGGATGGTGTCCATCATGCCTGGCATGGAGCTTCTTGCACCTGAACGGCAGCTCACAAGAAGCGGATCTGAAGGATCACCGAACTTCTTGCCCATGACGGTTTCCGTGGCCTTCAAAGCCTCTGCGACCTCTCTCTTGAGGTCGTCAGTATAGCCTCCACCGAGTGAGTAGTACTCAGCGCAGCATTCTGTTGTGATTGTGAATCCGGCAGGTACCGGCATGCCGAGCTTGCTCATCTCGGCCAGATTGGCTCCCTTACCTCCAAGGAGCTCACGCATCTGTCCATCGCCCTCAGCGGTCTTTCCACCGAAACGATAGACTCTTTTCTTCTTGTCGAACATATTATTAAGAATTTGTTTTATAGACGTTCTGGTAAATACAGACTACAAAATTACTAAAAAACTTTGGTTATAGCAATTGCACATCACGATTTCACAATTTGTGATTTCACGATTGCTTTTTGGGGGATTTACGATTTGGATTTCACGATTGCTTTTTGGGGGATTCGGTGATACTGTTCGGGAACGAAAACCGCCAAAAATGCTGCCGAAGAGTGTCTCTTGACACCCTACGGCAGCAAAAAAGTACTAAAATGTCACTCACGAGCGCCATGAAGCGCCCAAAAGATTATTCCATTGCGAGGCAGGCATTTTTTACCTCTTGGTAGCTATTCATATTCGTTAGAACACCATCTTCGAGAAACTTACCCAAAGTGGAAGTACCGGCAGCCTTTGTCTGAGCCCTGTTGCCGACTAACGTCGATGCGAGTAAATACGCGGAAGACGAAAGGCCGAGCAAAGCGTGGTGCTCAATTGCGGATTCCTTTCCATTTAGAACCTCGCGTGCGAACGTAACGATTTCTTGGGCCAAATCAGAATCTGCGTTTCTAAGAACCTCTTCAAAGGATAGAAAATATTCACAGAGACTGTAGCGAAGCATTAGGTCCCCCTCCTCGATACTTGAAAGCAATGTGAAATTAACATTCCGTACATCATGGACTTTGAGATATTTGAAGACGAACTTGCAGTTGTCGCTCCTGCCCATCAGTTCTCTGAATCCATTGAAACGTGATGCCACTATCCGAAGACCTTGTAAAGGACTATCGAAGGCATAGGCATCGAACAGCATTGGATAGTTCATGCAGGCTTCGACAAGCTTTTCAGTGGAGATTCTAGACAGCACCGAATCCGGCATCTCGCAAGCCGCAACTTTCTCTGCGTGAGTCTTGTAGGCTCTCCAATCGATCACGGGGTACACATAGGAATCCCCAGTCACCGATCTTGTCACCATATCTCCTCCTTCGGCAACGACACTTGCCTCATCCGTAGCGGTGTTCTCCTTACAAGCAAAAAGAAGGAATATAAACGATAAGTATAATAGTTTACGCATGGGAATATCTTTTATTTATTCTTTTGAGTTTTTTCAGCTTTGGATTTCGAACGAGTACTTCCTTTGACTTCTGTGATAACAAAATCTTTACTGAAGGTGTAGGTGTCCATATTGCTTGGATTAACCCCTGTCACGGTTATTGTGTAGGTGCCAGTCGTGTAAAAACTTATGGCTGTAAAGATGTTCGGATAGAACATAAAGATCGCATCATCAGGATAAGGGAGGTCACAGAATTCCGCGCGTCCACCAGAGACTGACCAGTTGAACGTTCCGTTATTGTTGTTGCTTACAGCTCTTAAAGTGAACTCTCCGGTGTTCTGGCTATATTTAAACAGTTCTATGTCAGTGATGTATGGTGCGGTTATGGATTCAATGCTTAAACTAGGCACATTAACGACAAGTCCTGTACTGCAATGGACGGCAGCGGAAAGGATGCTGAAGCCAGATCCATAAAACTCAACTTGAACAGTGTTTGTTCCTTGGCCAGAGAGTATTCGTCCGAATCTTGAGATGCTCCATGAGACGGTGGCACCTTCTGGGACATTAGAAAGAGTATAATTCTTTGTGAACGTGTTTGTTAGATTAGGAAATGGGACGAAAGTATCTCCTAAAATTTCCATACTGAGTTTATAATATCTGAGATTGTCAGTATTATAAGGGCAATCATTAGGGGCGTGTCTCACTAAACAGCCAGACCCCCATTTAGATGTGAAATAGCCCCCAGATGATTTAATCGCAGAATGAAGTTCATAAGGATTGTCATTATAGTAATAAATTTTAGAGGCTTTGGGGTCTGCGCTATTAGTCGGGGTATAACTCCCGTCCGTCATATATGGCGTTGGGTCGTTCATCCAATGCTTTTCTCCTCCTTCGCTTACGCTCCAAGCGTAGGCGTGGCAATTATAAGAAACAGTTGGTTCACCAACGATATAAGCGTTAGGGTAAGATGTTTTAACATAATCACGAGCTGTTTCTATTTCTTCGGCAGTTAAAAAATCATATCGGTCTAGAACATTTACAACACTGCCATAAGGAGTGTACACTATACTTATAGAGTCAAAAGAAAGCGTAAGTAAGGCTATCCCCAAAACCGCTATAATTCGAAACCATTTGAAATGTGCCATAATTGTGATGGGATTGTTGACATGTTATCAAATGTTATCGAAGCAGTTCTTCCATCAAGGTGGAATACTCTAGTCTCACTTATCGGACCGTTATTCATATCTGTTGGGTCATAATATTCATAACGAAGGAAAACATACTGTTGACCATCGTCTTCAACTATACCACATCTAATCTCGGAAAGAACTTTATTCGGCTCGATAATTTCCTCGCAAATCTGATTGAAAACAACTTGTAGCCAAGACAAATCAGCATAAGTATTATGTATAAAATCTGATGCTTGAGGAACGTTGTCACCATCCAAGGCATTAGACCAAATAAGGCGAGCATCTCTGTTAAAATAGCCTTTAATCTTATCGAAATCAATTTTCCGTCCATCACTTGTGTAGCACATCAGACAAGACTCATGCTTATTATATGCATAAAATTCACAAGATAAAGCCAACAAGACATTATTCCTATACTCGAAGGAATATATTCTAATAAGAATCGCAGGCCAATATGATGTATGAAACCAACCCAAATCTAGTTGGAAATCCTCGAAATATCGTTTCCCTAGCCAAGACGGAAGCCCCACGCCATCCCATTCATCTCCGACAAAATCATCAAGGACAAGTTCGTCAAGTTCATAGTCACCAAGGCCGTCACGGTCTTCCAGCGAACAGCCGCTCCAAAGGCCGACAAGGCCTAGTAAGATAAGTAATTTTGTTAGGTAAGTTTTCATAAAAACAATCTATATTAATAATGTTACGTCTGCCTATTTATTTGTCATTTAACATGCCGACAATATCACACCTAAAACAAAAGAGCCTAAATCGGTTTGCAAGTTATGAAATAATATTAATATATTCAAACTATATCGCGATTTATTCTCAATTTACGATTTGGATCTCACGATTACTTTTTTTAGATTCTGTGATACTGTTCGGGAACGAAAACCGCTAAAAATGCTGCCGAAGAGTGTCTCTTGACACCCTACGGCAGCAAAAAAGTACTAAAATGCCGCTCACGAGCACTGTGCAGTGCCCAAAAGATTAATCCATAGCGAGGCAAGCCTGTTTAACCTCTTGGTAGCTATTCATATTCGTTAGAACACCATCTTCGAGATACTTCCCCAAAGTGGTAATACCAACTGCCCTTGTCTGAGCCCCATTGCAATTCTTTTAGCCGATAACAAGTGGCTTTTTCAACTTTGCAAACCACGCGCACGGTGATGCTATTCCGATAGCGTTCAGAGGCTGTTCATTGTGCTTGACCCTATCCACGAAAGAGAGGGTCAGCCACACCAACCGGCCTCTCAACCCTCTATACCTCATTTCCCTGTGCCCGTGGTCTATAAAAGGCGGGAGGCGATGTCGGAAAGTTCGCTCCTTTCTCCGATTTTTAGGAATATGTGCTCGAAGAGTTTCTGGCCGTCCATCTTTTCGTTCAAGTGGGATAAGCCATTTGACCATTGGTCCAAATAAGGTTGGTCGATTTGGAATATGTCTCCGGTGAACACCATCTTTGTGCCTTCACCGGCTCTGGTGATGATGGTCTTGACTTCATTTGGGGTGAGATTCTGAGCCTCATCGCAGATGAGGAACACTCGTCCGAGGCTCCTGCCCCTGATGTAGGCTAGAGGGGAAATCAGCAACTTCTCCTCTTTGAGCATGGCCTCGATTCGTAAAGCTTCTTTGCTGGAAGAACGGAACTGAGCCTTGATGACATTCAGGTTGTCCATAAGCGGCTGGATGAACGGGCTCATCTTCGTCTTTTGGTCTCCCGGAATGAAGCCGATGTCTTGGTTGCCAAGTACTATCGTTGGTCTTGTGAGGATGATCTGGTCAAAGTCCTTGGCCTGCTCCAGTGCGGCAGCTAGGGCTAGCAATGTCTTACCTGTTCCTGCCCCACCGGTCATTGAGACTAGCTGGATGTCCGGATTCAGGCAAGCGTCAAGGGCGAATCTCTGCTCATCGTTACGTGGGCGTATGCCGTAGGCTTCTCTGTTTTTTACCAGAACAATTCTGTCTTTGCCTGCATCGAATCTGGCGCAGAGAGTTGTCTCTCCGTTTCTTATCTTGTAGAGTTGGTTGGCTTTGGGCTTCACCTTACTGAGCATTTTCCAATCCACGGAGGTGCTTGGACTGTAGGCCAATCCTTGAACCGCCTCAGGACTGACACCGCTAAGGAACTGGACTTCTTTGTTGGAGTTTTCAATCTTGTCTTCCTCGATCCTGTCAGTCAGGTAGTCCTGCACCTCCATCCCAGCGGCCTTGGCCTTCATTCTAAGGTTGATGTCCTTAGTGACGAGGGCCACGAACCTGTCCGGATTGTTGTCGCGGACCCAGATTGCAGTGGCAAGGATCCTGTGGTCCGGAATGTCGTCAAAGAACATCCCTTTCATGCTTTCTGGGAATGGGTGCCCAGGGTCTATCCTAATGTTGCCCAGGCCTTTGCCAATGGGCACTCCGTACTTGCCGAAAGACTTTCCATCGGTAATCCGGTCGATGTCCCTCATGAATCCTCTAGCATTGAAAGCCAGAGTGTCATTGCCTTTCTTGAACTTGTCAAGTTCCTCAATGACAGCTATCGGGATGACCAAATCGTTGTCTTGAAATTTGCGGATAGCTTTGTAGTCGTGCAGGATGATGTTCGTGTCAAGAACAAAGATTTTGGGCTTCCTGCCGCCCTCTCCACCGCGCGGAGCGTTAGCGTATCTTGCCATATTGTATTATTGAATAATCGAAAAAACGCAGCTTCTTAATGTCAGTCTTCTCCTTCTGAGGCCTGGCTGCTTAGTAGGGATTGTAGAATGCTGGAAATCCCGTTACCTCGCGCTGCTTTGACGTTGACGTCACTTCTGCCGGGAACCGGATGCCCGATAGGGTAGTAGGCGATGTCTTGAAGCAATAGCTCAGCGTCAACGTAGTCGTAGTCGATGTCTTTGATTTGGATTATAGCCCCCGGAATTTCAGAAAATAGAATCCTGATTCGGTCATCCTCATCGTAGGCATTCATTATCCCACTGATGTCAATCTCGGCTCCGACTGTATTAGAGCACATCAACTTCAATGCAGTAAGAAGACCTCCATTGCTTACGGTAATCCCGGAGACAGCCACTTTGTCTTCTACAAACTCTCTTACAACCTCGTAGCAGTCAATGAAGTAGTCCGCATCTCCAATTTCAGGGAAGTTGTCCCCATTCTGTCCGAGAACGTCACATAACAGTGAGTTGCCAAGCCTGAAATCGCAGGAGTCGAAAGGAATGTAGATGATCCAACTGTCAGGATCTCCGGCCAATTTGTCCGGAAGAGCCCTAAGTCTGCCGAGCGAAGGATGCTCACTGCCGAAAGGAGTGTCAGTGGGTAGGAATATCTCATCCTGCTCGAAGTTGTCACTTCTTTCCGAGGCTCCGACTTTGAACGTTGCCTGACAGAGTTGGCTGCTTTCTGTGAATGAATAGCCGCTCAGACATATTCCCAAACCATCTATGTAGTCGGCTGTGGCTTCAACCGAAGCGTAGAATGCCGCCATGTTGCCGATTGGACGAGGGTTCCAATGCCATTTAGCCGCAATGACCAAATCTCCTAGTTTGAAGTGCCCGTTCAGCCAAATTGCCTCAAGCAACGTTTGTGCTATCCTACTTTTAGTGTAGGATTCTGAAAATGACGAAGGAAAAGGTTTTGGCTCGCTATGCAAAGAAAGCACTTTGGAAAGATAGAGGCTAATGTCTTGATCCTTAAAGTGTCTCAATGATGGAGACGGATCTGTGCTTTCATCGACAATCGGCTCGTAAGCCTCTGACTCGTGGGTAGAACTGCATTCCTTGACAGCAAGGCAATCGTTGAGCATCTCCGCAGGAGTAAGTTGCCTGGAGACTCCGTCAATAATGTACTTCGAATGAAGTGCTGAGGTTTTTTCTTTCATTCCGCTAGAATATGTCCGTAAATTTAAGTAAATTTGAGTTTAGTTCAAAAAACAACTAGAACAGACATCAGATGGAACCATTTTCCAAGAAGAATTACAATAAGAAGGTTGAGGCGATTTTCACCAGATTCCCTTCGGTCCAAAAAGTCCCATTCAAGGAGGCTTACAAGCCTGGGCTAGAGAATATGCTTCGGTTTGAAGAAGTACTTGGCAATCCGCACGATAGACTGAGGACAATACACGTTGCCGGCACGAACGGCAAAGGTTCAGTCGCGAATATGCTTGCATCGGCTCTGGCTGCCTGCGGTCTCAAGGTCGGACTTTACACCTCTCCGCACATTGTCGATTTCCGGGAGCGGATGAGGGTGGTAGAGCCGGTCGCTGAGCCTGCCGAAGCGACCGGGCGACCCTTGAACGCAGTCGAAGGCCCGTCTAGCGGTGGCATGAAATTGGTGTCCGAGGAATATGTTTATGATTTCCTCTGCCGGTACGAAGCCGACATGGATGCCTTGAGCCTGTCATTTTTCGAGATTACGACCGGAATGGCTTTCAAATGGTTTGCAGACGAAAAGGTCGATGTGGCAGTCATCGAGGTTGGTCTCGGAGGCCGTCTTGACAGCACGAATGTCATCACACCGGACCTTTCGATTGTCACGAGCATTGCTCTTGATCATTGTGCTTTGCTGGGGAACACCTTGGAGGAAATTGCTGGGGAGAAGGCAGGGATATTCAAAAAACGTGTGCCCGCATTGGTCGGTGAATATCTTCCCCAGACGCGCCCCGTCTTTGAGGCTAAGGCCGCGGAGGTAGGATGCTCGCTGACGTTCGCAGAGGATGTGGAACCGTCTCTTTGGTGCCAGCGCGATGAGATTTTAAGGAATATGGATCTTCGCGGCAAGTACCAGAGAAAGAACCTTCGCACGGTGCTGGCCGCAGTTGATATATTAAAGAATATGTCTGAATATTCCGGTCTGTCGGACTCTTCGGCAGTCGTGACGGCCATTGTCCGCACTGCCTCCATAATGGGTTTTCATGGCCGCTGGGAGAGACTTTCGCTCCAGCCGTTCATCATTGCGGACATCGGTCACAATCCGGCTGCGCTGAGAGAGAACTTCGCTCAGCTGGAGTCTATGGTGGAGGAAGGGGAGTGCTCATCGCTGATCCTTGTCTATGCTATCATGGCCGATAAGGATTTGGATGGCATCATGCCTTTGATTCCAGCTGACGCCACTTGCATATTCACGAATCCTGAGATCCATCGGGCGCTTCCGGAAAAGGAACTGACTGAACGTTACCGTGCTTTCTGCGCTGAGAATGGGAGGCCCGTGAACCGCATCTACGATGCTCCGGATGTGCGTAAGGCCCTTTCGATGGCGATCAATCTTGCTCGTGAGACATCCCGGAAACCGGACAGCTCCCGCTTCTGCTTTCCGCTGATTTATGTCGGAGGTAGCACATACCTTGTGAGTGAGGCAGTGCAGATCCTTAAGTCTCTGCAGGTGTGAGCAAGCAAGATTTTTGTGGAAAGGGGTTTGGTTACACATGACAGATAACATTTTTTAACGATGAAAACCAATATGCTGATAACATCCGCCCTAGTGGCGATTCTGTGCCTCGCAGCGATAACCACAGCCGCGTTTGTAAGAAAAGATAAAGGTCAGGTCCCAATCAGTGGCGGCCTTGTCTTGACCGATCTTTGGAAGGAATACTCCAATGCCCAAAAGGCTGACCGGCCCGAAGAAATGTTGTCTGTTTTGGACAAGATTATCTCCAAGGCTAAGTCGGAACGACTGCACTATGATTTCTACAAGGCCGCGAGTCAAAAAGTTGAGGTCGCCAGCAGCCGTGACTGGAAACAACGCAAAAAATACGATGAATGGCTTGATAATGAGGTTGATGAATATGCTGAGCCGATCGTGATGTTCCATCACAATCTGTCAAAAGTTACCCCGGCTTTTCTTACAGACTATGTAATTGTCAACAAAGCGCGACTCCAAACTGCCCGGAACAGCGCCTTTTACGGTGATGGGCTTGATGATATTTGGACAGGAATGGTGAAGGATGACTATGAATATTCCCTTTGGGCTTTGGCACTCATCAGGCACTCGGAAAAGGCAATGTCGCTTTTGGATGAATATGTCGGAGGCTCTTATCCAAAAGCTGCATATTTGGAGTACCGCAGGATGGCGGACAAGGATTATAAATACAATGATAAGGGCCGTGCTGAGAAGATGGCCGCTGCTCGTTCGTTCGAGGAGAAATATGCGGGACGTGCTATTTCTTTGTACGGCAAGGCTATAGTGCTTAGAACTCAGTTTGACAGCCTGTCAAGAGTTAGTGAAGCGTCCACGGCCCTTCGGCAAGCTCAGGGACCGGTGGCTTCGACAGGCTCAGTCACCGAAGCTGTCGAAGCCTCCTATAAAAGCCTTTACCGTGATTGCAGACAGGCCGAGAAGGAACGCCTTTCATATTCAAAAGGTATCGACAAGGAAATCGCTAGAAGAATCAATGACTTCAAACAGCTGATTGAGACCCTAGACAAAAAAGAGATTGAGATTTCTTTCGAGAAAGGTGTCGCTGTCCTCACCCTTCGCAATCTGGCCAAGGTCAATGTGGATTTCGTTCAGGATGAGAAGGATGCCAAGCCATTGCTCCGTAAATCCTTGACTAATCCAAAGAAGAGCTTCTACGTGCAGGACACGATCAAGGTTGAACTGCCGAAATGCGATGACGGGAGCTACATTTTCACGGCAAAAAATGGAAAAGTGTCCTCGAATGCTGAGTGGACAAAGAACACCTTGTCCATTGCCGTGCGTACGGACAGCGAAAAGCAGCGTTTCTTCGTGGCTGACTACATGACCGGGGAACCGGTGGAAAAGGTTGATCTTGAGCTTGTCCGCTCTGGTAAGACAGTTGCATCAGTGAAGGATGTGCTTCTGTGTGAAGATGGCTTCACACCGCTTCCAGATGCTTTGACAGACAGTTTGAAAAATGGGGTGACTAGTTATTTGGTGGCATCTTACCGGGACAAAGATGGATTCTTACATAAAACACCTGAGCATTACATTTACGGTGGTTTGTCCGCTTCATCTGATCAGGGGGATTCAGCTGAATCATACTGCGAGATTTTCACTGACAAGTCTGCCTACAATCCTAGCGAGAAGATTGAGTTCAAGGCTGTCCTCTATAAAGGTGACCTGAGCAGAAGTCTGCACACATTCGATTCCGGAATCACGGTGAAGGCCGAACTTGTCAACCCAGAAGGGAAGGTGGTAGCGGAAAAAGAGTTGAAAACCAATGAATATGGCTCGGTGGCCAGCTCGTTTGACGCTCCGTCAAGTGGGCGGAACGGGCGTTTCCTTGTAAGGATCACCGCGGGCAGCGTGAACTCATCGAAAGGAATCATAGTGGACGAGTTCATTCTTCCGACCTACAACCTTACTTTCGACAAGGTTGACAGGCTCTTTATTGCTGGCGACACAGTGGAGGTGAACGGCAAGGTGTCAAGTTTCAGCGGACACTCATTGTCTTCAGCTTCGGTGTCTTATTCCGTTGACGGACGTGGGAATAACTATGCATCGGGGAAACTGTCCTTGGAAGCGGACGGTTCGTTCACTATACGTTTCGCAACCGATGACGATGATAGTCCTGATTTCTTTGGCGTGACGGTTAAGGTAACGGATGCGACGGGGGAGACCAAGGAGTTTACCAAGATGCTGTCAGTGGTGAAGTATTTGAATCTCCTTGCTGATGTGACTAATGCTGCCAAAGGTGAGATAAGTCCTTCGGACGGGAAATGGCACGGGACTCCTTGCATGGTCTCTGGCGGTAAGGCTGTGGTGTTGTTCAAGGCTCAGGATCTGATGAGTAATGAGATAGACACTCCGATAGAGGTAGGATATTCATTGACTGACATTTCGGGAAAGAAAGTTGCTTCTGGGAAGACATTCTCTGGCAAAGAGGAGAATTTTGCGCTTCCGAAGGCCGGAATGTACTTGCTTGATGCAGAAGCTGAAATAGTCAGGGAGGATGGCCGCAAGGTGTCATCGAAGAGGCAGCTGATGATTCTCCGTGTGGATGATTCCGCCACTTCGCTTGATGCGAAGGTCAAGAACATTTTTAAGCTTGTCGGTACATGCTCGGATGGAACCCTACGAACCGGAGAGGACATCAAGGTTCAATTCGGTGTGGGTGAGGGACCTGTCTGGGCTGTGGTAGAATTGTTTGGAGACAAACGTCAACTTCTTGAGCACAAGATGATTCATCTTGATGGCAAGGTCGGTGAGAAGAGCTCTTTGACAGAAATTGTCTATAATTATAAGACTGAGTACCCAGATGCAGTCAGGCTGGTGGTGTTCTACTTCCGTGATGGATCGAGATGCATGTTTGATCAAGAGTTTAGGCGTGAGCGAGAGACTCTCGAACTACCATTGGCATTCTCCACGTTCACTGATAAGGCTTTGCCGGGTGCGGAATATTCATTGACACTGAAGTCCATTCCGGGTGTAGAGGCTGTGGCGACTGTGTTTGACAAGAGTTCGGAAGTGATTTCTGCCAATAATTGGCCTGTTGTTCGCTTGACCGATTTCGGAGCGGATGAGGTGTATGTCTCCAGTTCCGTTGGAGGAGTTCGCGGACAGATGCTTTACTATGTGGGCTCGTTAGCTCGAAAATCTCTTCAAGACATAAAGGTTCGTGGTTTTGGCAGGAATCATGCTTCTGCCCGTGTGGCGGAAATTGAAGACGGAGTCCTATGTGAGGAAGCGACTGCTACTAATTTGATGTACAAGTCAGCTGAGTCTGCGGATGATGTCGATGTCTCTGATTCCGACATCCGCTCGGATTTCTCATCGACTTTGGCTTTTGAGCCGTTCCTGAGGTCCGATGCCGACGGGAACATATTCATGAAATTCAGGACTTCCGACAGGCTTTCAACTTTCGTGGCTCAGGTTTGGGCGCACACTCCAGACATGCTCAACGCTTGCGAACGCAAGGAAATTGTTGTGACGGTCCCTGTCAAGGTTTCCGTGGCGGAGCCTAAGTATCTTTATAAAGGTGATAGGTTTGTGCTTCATGCCACGGTGTCAAACAGTTCTGACAAGGATGTGACTGGTGTGACGGCTTTGCAGGCATATTCATCGAAGGATTATAAAGGCACGAAGCCGTTCGCTTCTTCCGCGAAGAAGGTGACGATTCCCTCTGGCGGTTCGGTGGAGGTTGCATTTGACGTCAATCCTAAGGCCTATGACGAGCTTGGGTTGAAGGTGGTTTTCGCTGATGAGGCTAAGTCTTTCTCTGACGGGGTGTTTGTCAGTTTGCCGGTTTATGAGGCTAAGCAGACTTTGACTGAGTCCCATTCTGCCGTGCTTCTAGCCGGAGCGGACAAGGCTTCTCTTATTAAGAAACTAGAGTCTGAGTTTAAGGGCACGACTTCCAAAGGCGCTGAGATCAAGGAGGTTGACATTCGTCAAATGGTTTTGGATGCAATTCCGTCCAAGGTTGAGCCTAAGGGGAAAGATGTCCTGTCTCTTACTGAGGCCTTGTACGTCCGTAAGGTTGCGACCTCTCTAGGGACTGAGGTTAAGGCTGAGATGTCTGATGAGACTATTGTGGAGAAGATTAAGGCTTGTCAGAATGCTGACGGTGGTTTCGGTTGGTTCGAAGGATTCCGTTCTTCTCCGACTGTGACTGCTGTCGTGCTGGAGCGTTTCGCAAAGATGCGTGATGCTGGCCTTGATAGTGGCATATTGGATTTTGTGGAGGCTGTCAAGTGGCTGGATAGTAATCAGTTCCTACATGGAGGGGCAATGCCTCGCTGGTACGATTGGCTGTCAATGGAACAATATGCCTACATTCGCTCCCTGTACTCATCTGTGCTGTTAGATGTCTCTGTTCAGACTAAGAATGACAAGTCGGAATATGCTCGCAATTTCAAGGAGTTCAAGAAGTCGGTGAAGGACTATCTTGTTCCTTCTGCCAAGGATGGCCGGGGACTTGAGGGACGAATCCTTGCTAAGGCTCGCAGGATTAAGACGTTGGATAATCTTGTGAACAATGATGAAGGCCTTGCTTTGGCTTCCGCGTGGGGAATCAAATTCTCCGCTGAGTCCAAAATGAACCAGTCGATTGCTGCTGATGTTCAGTCGCTTCTTGAATATGCCGTGAAGCATCCTGACGGAGGATGGTACTATCCTAACGCCGTGATGCCGTTCAGGGG
>CAKUSF010000016.1 GCA_934678915.1 uncultured Bacteroidales bacterium | reverse complement strand
CTTCGCACCAAGGCTCCTTCTTACGATCCGTTCGTGGAACTTAACGCATCTTATGGAAGCTACAACACCTACAACACAGGCTTTTCGATGTCCACAGGACTGCTTGGGAATCATTTTGTTGCCGATGCTGCCTTCCATACAACTGGCACAGATGGCTATGTGCACGGAACCGCAGGTAAGTCAGGTTCTTGGTATGCCGGTCTCAGTTGGATTGGCCGCGACTTCATCATCCGCTACCGCAACATTGGTAACTATGAACACACAGGCCAGGCTTGGAGCGGTGTCACCGCAGGAACGAATGATCTGTCTATTATGGATGGTACCTACGGCAAGAAGACCGGAATCAAGACATACGCTGATATGTACCGTGTCGGCCTGGGCCGATTCAACTCTCTCTATGAGTCAATGGATCCAGAAACCTACAAGACGACCCGCTACACCCTGAACGATGGCAGTTACTGGCCAAAGACTACGGACAACTTCTGGCAGGATCACAACATACTCTCTGCCGCTTGGGACATCAACGAGAATCTGAAAACAACCTTGTCTCTTCATTACACCTATGGCTACGGCTACTACGATGAGTTCAGACCGGACAACAAGGTGTCCAAGTTCGGTTTTGATTTGGTGAATGAGAAAGGCAAACCGGTCAGATCCGATTTTGTCCGTCAGAAAGGCTTGTCACAAAACGCTGCAGGTGCTGTTTACAACATCAGCTATAGCAACAATGGCTGGGACGTGATAGGTGGCCTGTCAGCACAAATGTTCTGGGGCAACCATTTCGGCTACCTGACATACGTCTCCAATCCTGATGTCGTAAAACATTATCCTGCTCTTGCTGGCTTGAACGACACCGAGCTTGACAACAGTCGCTACACGTATTATGATTCAGATGCGAGAAAGGATGACTACAGTGGCTTCGTCAAGGCTTCAAAGCAGTTCGGTGAGCATTTCACAGTCTTTGCTGATCTTCAGTTCAGGCATGTGAACTACACCACGGATGGAATCAACGACAAGTTTGTCAAGCAGGAAGACGGTACCTACAAGAACCAGAGTCTTGACATTGACGAGAAGTACAATTTCTTTAATCCGAAATTTGGCTTTAGCTACAAGACAGGCAATCATAGGGCTTATGCTTCTGTGGCAATGAGTAACCGTGAGCCGGAACGTAATAACTTCACTGACAATTACAACTATCCTTACCCTAAAGCCGAGCATGTCAACGACTACGAGTTGGGCTACCAGTATTCCGGTTCTGTTTTCCGCGCTGGTGCCAACTTCTACTTCATGGACTATGTGAACCAGTTTGTCCAAACAGGAATGCAAAGCGAAATCGGAGAGAACCTGACAACGAACATCAAGGACTCTTATCGTGCTGGTGTGGAATTGACAGCAGGAGTTGATGTCACAAGGTGGCTTACTCTAGAGGCAAACGCTGCCCTTAGTTCAAACAAAATCAAGGACTTTGATGAGGTCGTAGAGGATTGGGACGCGGAATCAGGCTTTAGTACCATTCACTATGACAATTCAACGCTGGCATTTTCCCCATCTGCTATCATCAACGGTTTCGCGATATTCAATGTCAAAGGCATTCAGGCTACATGGCACACCGGCTTCGTGAGCCGCCAGTACCTTGACAACACCCAGAACAAGAATCGCTCCCTCCCAGCATATTCATTGTCAAGCGTAAGCTTCAACTATCCGATCAAACTTCGTGGCTTCTTGAGACAGATCACCGTAGGCCTTGATGTCAACAACATATTCAATGCCCACGTTGCCACCTCTGGTTGGGTTTATTCCGCTATCTATGCTTCTGGAGGTCATCCTAACGACAACCGTTACTATCAGATTGGTTTCATTCCGATGTCCGGTACAACCGTCCTAGGACGACTAACCCTCTCTTTCTAAATTCAATTCCTTAAATATTTGGGGTGACTAAGAAGCAACTTTTTTTAGTCACCCTTTTTGTTAGTTTGAAATTTGCCTCAAAAAAATGCAATTAAAACATTAAAATTATAATAATGATTACTATATTTGTATGTGATATGATTGAACCAATTGTTTTAGGTTATAATACTTGTGAAGTAGCTATTGTTGATTCTAGCTCTTCAATCATGGACTTATTCTATACATAAAACTTTATTGGAATATCCCACTTAGCATAGGGACCTATTCCGAATTATTATTTTGGATATTATTGTTAAATTATTTTAAGTCTATGGACTCTAGTAAAACTATTTATCCTGGTATGCCGGCCTCTGAACCTGGCTATCAACCTTTTCCGGGAGCTCCTCAAGGTCCCGTAGGTACCTTTTATCCTAATTCCGCCCCCAATAACGCTGTGGCAGGAGACAAACCGTTGGTAGGATTCCTATATTCTGTCTCAAGGACTCTGTTGGGAGAGTTTTGGCCGTTAAGGGCAGGATCCAACATTATCGGTCGTTCTCTTACTTCGAATGTATGTCTTAAAGAATCCACGGTTTCTGACAAACATGCCAACTTGGTTGTACGACAGATGCATAATGAGGACGGATCTACCTCCATCCTTGCTTTCGTTCAGGATTTAGGTTCTACTTGCGGTACAATGGTCAATGGAATCAGCCTTGGATTTGATCCTAAAGAATGCAAGAACGGTGACGTGATTACTGTGGGTGAGAGTTATGAGTTGTATTTCATACTTGTCGATAGACTTCAATTGAATCTTTCCCAAAAAGAGAATTTTATTCCTTCTGAGACTAACAACTTCATGGGAATGACTCCTCCTCAGCCACCAATTGGTAATCCTTTTGGAACTCAGATAGACAATGTTGGTGCTCCGACGTACAATAACACGTCGCCTTTCGCCAATCAAAAGTCAACGATCTACATGCCTCATAAAAAGTAAGATCAATGCCTAACCTCATTGAGTCTTCATTGAAAGTCAAAGGTATTCTGGACTCCAGAATAGGCGGACGGCAGGAGAATCAAGATGCCGCAGGGTCTGCTGACACCGTTTTGGGTACTATCGTGGTTGTTTGTGATGGTATGGGTGGCTGCAATGGCGGTGCTGTAGCATCTGGTATTGCTGTTACCACTGTCATAGATGATGTCAGTGCGGCTCCTTCGGGAAGCTCACCGGTGGATGTGCTCAAGCAGGCGATTATTCATGCGAATGAGGCGATCTATGATAAATCTCAGGAGGATCCTTCTTTGTCTGGGATGGGCACCACGATTGTTGCTGCCTTGATCACGAAGCAGAGCCTGATTGTCTCGTATGTTGGTGATAGTAGAGTCTATCTTTTGAGAGGGAAGAGGAAGATATTCAGAACTTTCGATCATTCCTATGTCTATCAGGCTCTTGTGAGCAAGAAGGTCATTACAGAGGAGCAGGCCAGGTTGTCAATCCATTCCAATGCTATCCTTAAAGCACTAGGAGTAGAAAGTACCATTGACCCGGAAGTCTTTGTCTTACCGTATCTCAAGGGCGACCGTCTGATTCTTTGTACTGATGGGTTCTGGGGGGCTATGCCTGAAAACGAGTTCATCTCGTCAGTCTGCCGTAAGAATGGCTTGATGACTTCAATGGAGCACACGTTTGCCAGAATAGAGAAGATTGGCCTTGCCCATGGTGGCAACCATGACAACTATACCGCTGCGATAATAGACTTGAATGTTGAATCATTATTGAGAACAAAAATGGACACTAGAACTAAAGTCCTGATTGCCGTCTTGTCGGCTTGCCTTCTTGCCAGTGTGTCTTTGAACATGTTTCAGTATGCCCATCGGGCGAAAACTAATGAGCCGATGGAACAATCTAGTGAGATTAAGGCTACTCTGAAAACTTCAGCGGATTCATTGAATAAAGTTGACTTTGCTAAAGTGGATGCTGAGCAAAAATAATAACACATAGCTGTGTTCTAGACATGAAGACAATATATTCAATAGGACGCGACAGTGAATGCGACATCATCATTTCCGATGATGAGAACATCGTCAGCCGCAGGCATGCGACACTTCGGGTCACGAAAGGTGGTAAGTATTACCTTTCGGATCAGAGCATGAACGGTACCTATGTAAATGGAATCCGCATGCGCTCCGGAGTCGAAATTCCTGTTAGAAGAGAAGATACGATTTCATTCGCCCATGTAGCGGATCTTGACTGGAGATTGATTCCAAATAGGAGGAATGCTATTGTAATTTCTGTGATAGGCATTATTCTGTCACTTGTTGTCGTGGTTTTGATGTCTGTTTTGATAGCAAGATCTTTACGACAGCATCATTCAGAACCTGTTCAAGGCACCATAGGTACTAGTCCGCGCCCTCAACCAAGTGCTCCTGCGGGCACAGACACTCTAAAAGTTCCGGATGTGGAATTACCTTCCGTTAAGAATCCGGAAACAAAAGACAAAGTTAAAGAACCGTCTTCTCCTGAAAAAATTAAAAAGAATCAGAAGGATGATTCTGATGAAATAGTTATCAACCCAATTATTTAATAAAACGATTATGAAACTTATAAAAATCGGTAGAGACCCTAATTCCGAAATAATCCTTAGGAGTCCTTATGTAAGTTCCAATCATGCCGAGCTCATTCTGTTGGACAACGGTGATATCTTACTGGTAGATAATAGTTCAAATGGTACCACTCTGAATGGCATCAGACTTACCCCAGGTGTGGAGGTGAAAGTTCGAAGAGGTGACCAAATCATGTTTGCGGACACACCGTTGGACTGGAATATCGTTCCGTTTGAGCGCATTCCTCAGAATGTCAAGAGGATTATCAACATCGGCTCTTACAATAAGAACAACATCGTCATCAACGGAAACAGAGTAAGCCGCTTCCATGCCAATCTGCGTGAAATGAAGGATGGCAAGTGGTTCATCTGCGACACGAGCACCAATGGCACAATGGTTAATGGAATGACTATTCCAAAGAATAGGCTCGTTCCTGTTACCTATAAAGACAGAATAGTCTGTGGTGGGGTTCCGATAGAGAATCCAATCCCTAAGCCTGCGTTCAAATGGTGGATCGCTGTGTTAGGAGTGGTTGCTGCTGCATGTGTGGCAGTGGGAATCTTCTTTGGATTCAGTGGAGGAGGCTCATTACTCCCTCTATCTCCTCAGCAGATTAATGATAAATATGGTAGTTCTGTTGTGTTTTTAATTGGCTCCTATCATTTCGAGGTTGAGTGCGGCAGTTTGGACATTAGCAAGCTTCCTGATCCTGATCAGCCGAGCCGCCCGATGTTCTCTAAATTTGTTATTTCTGGAGAGTACATCATACCTTATGATGAAAAAGAAGATAACAGCATGCTCTATACTGCTACTGGATTCCTTATCGGCACTGATGGTTACGTGGCTACCAACCTTCATGTCGCTAAACCGTGGCTCAGCACGAAGTTGGATTATTCGACAAACGGAGAGACGATTTTGAGCCTTGCTGGAGACCACTATAGAAACAAACTTAACAAGTTAGTGGCTAAAGGCTACACAGATGCAATCCAGTACATTTCCCAGATCAAGATCATTGGAGTAAGCGATGGAACATTAGTAGTTCCTAACGGAGACTATTTTGATTCTGCCAATGCTTTGAGTTGCCATGAGGTCATCTCAAGCGAAGACGAGAATGTGGACCTTGCTATCTTCAAGATCCGGTCAGCATCGTTCAAATCCACTATGAGATCTTATGTGCCGATTAAGTCTATTCATAAGAACACACCAAGCCAAGGCAAAAAGGTCGTTTCTATGGGATTCCCTTA
Source organism: uncultured Bacteroidales bacterium (assembly GCA_934678915.1). GTDB lineage: Bacteria > Bacteroidota > Bacteroidia > Bacteroidales > UBA932 > Cryptobacteroides. Next base: position 20,175 of record CAKUSF010000016.1, on the reverse strand, counting down.
TGGTGTTGGACTTTTGGATGACATTGAGAAAACACAGATTCAGGCTAACATGCACATCGGCCAAGTTACTAGAAATGATAATGTCCATACTTTCGGCTTTGACGGTGCAACAGCTGCCGGAGCTAGCGGCTCTCCTGTGTTTGATGACCATGGCAGACTAATTGGTGTGCTTTGTGCTGGTTTGTCAAACACTCAAGGTTTTAACCTTGCCGTTAGGTCTGAAGATCTTGCTAATCTTCTCAAAAAGGCAAATATCACTAAATAGAACTCGTAAATTTCCATTTTGATGAAACGTCTGCTTTATCTTGTAACGTTTGCTGTTGTGGCTTTGTCTCCTTTGCGCGCACAGAACGTAGAGACTGTTTATAGCAAGGACGGCAGTGAGTACTTTGGTTACATATCAAAACAGATTCCAGGAAAGAGCATAACAATCAATGCCGTCAAGGCATTGATTGTTGTGCCTAAAGTTGAAGTCAAGGACATTCATTCAACAACAATTCCGGACAGCTGTCTCACAAAAGACGCAAGGTCTTCACTTAAAGCGATGAAATTGATCAATGATGGTCATGTCATCGTTTCTACTGTTACTACGAAACAGGTTGTCTATGAGGATGTTGTAATAGTTAAGAATGATAAAGTTGGCGTTAGATTCGTCTCTTTCGCGAGCGCTGCATATTCTCTGCCATGGAATCTAGTAAAGAAGACAAGCAAGTCTCCGAATTGGTATGTGCCAACGGACGCTGTCCTTCTGAAATCTGGAGAGATTGTCTATGGACAGGTAATGGAGCAGATTGTTGGCCAAAGCATGACAATCAAGACCATCAAAGGTCCTGTCAAGACTAGCATGTCAGAGGTAATCAGCATCGCTTCCCAGATTGATCCAAAAGAGAAGAAAGCGATTTGGAAGCAAATTCCTCTGATTGACTGCCTTACCATGTTGGATGGAACTGAATATGAAGGGATGATCACTTCAAGACTTCTCGGTACGTCCATCACGATTTTCCTTCGTTCAAATGGTGAGGAAAAAATTCTTCCATTAAAGAACATCAAGGCATTTCGCAAAGTCATCAATCCTGAAGTAGTTTGTTCCAATGGACCTCGTTCAGCGGAAAGTGGTTTGCTTCTGAAAGTTGCGATGGACAACACCGTGACGGAGAAAGAAGAAGAGGTTACGGCCACACAAGATACAGTTGTCATAGAGACTAATGTAACGGAGCCTTCAGTCAAGGCTGAGAATGATAAGGAGGAAAAGAACGCAGGAGGAATTGTCATTAACAACAAGCGTCCATCTCGTGAGCCTATCGCAGAGAAAAAAACTGTGAAAGAAGAAGTTGAGCCTGTCTCAAAGGAGGATGTTATCCAGAAGGAAGAGACTGTTTTTTCTCTTAATGGAAGACGTCTTGAGTTCGCTACCACTTGTTTCGATGGTGGGATCATATATGTAGTAGCTGGGGCCTCTATGAGAGTACAGCGTGGTGATTATGTGACGATTGATGTTTCTGGCAATAGTGTGATGACTTCTAACTTGTTCGCTTTGAAAGATCGGAAAGTCAAGAATGAAGAGTCTGAGCGATATGGGAACAAGTACCCTTCATTCAGTCAGACAGATGACAATCCTTACATGAGTTGCGATACGGTTCGCAGTGGTAAGAGCATCTCCAGAATCAGTTTCAAGATAACGAGAAAGGGTATGTATGCTCTTGTCCTTAATGATAAGGATGTGATACTTGTTGAGGTTGAGTAATAATATTCGTAAAAGAGAGTATGTCAATTATTAGAGTTGAGGGGGCTGCGGAAAAACAAGCCGGCATTTATTATGAATATGATCCGGAGATTCCACCGATAGGCGAAGGTGGGATGGGGAAAGTCTTTGCCGGGGAATGCGTCAATGAGGCTTCCGGTGAGCGGATTCCCGTTGCGTTAAAGCTCATCGCTTCTCCGACCAAAGACTTGATAGACAGGGCTATGCGGGAAGCGTCCATCCAGATAGACCATCCGAATCTTTTGAGAATGTACGGCTTTATTCCGAACATGGAGTATGATTCATATCAAAAGAACTACATCCTGCGCTATTATATAGCGATGGAAAGGCTTGTCGGAGTGACGCTCAGTAGCATGGTCAATGGTTGCTTTATCGATCGATCAGGGATGCATATTCCTTATGCTCAGAGTCTTTATGAAAGCTACCGTTCCGACAGGAAAGGTACCGTAATTTCCATAATGAGGAGTATCTTGGCCGGTGTCGGTGAACTTCATAACAGAGGATTCATTCATCGTGATCTTGATCCTAGCAATGTTATGATCACAGTCAACAATGAGATTAAGCTAATCGACTATGGCATTTGCAAACCTTATGTCTCAAGCCCTTCATCAGGACCGAAACTGACTCAGATTGGTGCATTGATAGGTAAAGTGGATTACGCTGCTCCTGAGGTGATTACAGGGGATGTGAATAATCATAACCGCACAACTGACATTTATTCCTTAGGAATCATGCTTTATCAGCTATATGTCGGGGCTCTTCCATATTCAGGTGATAATACTCAGATAATGCAAGCTCACTTGACAGTTGGCATGCCATTAAGAAACATCTCTGATCCTCAGATCCGTTTTGTGGTGGATAAAGCCACTCGCAAAGAGCAGATGGCGAGGTACCAGAATATCGCTGAGATGCTGTCCGATTTAGAGAATGCCCCGTCAGTGTCATCTGGTTCCGAGACTCCTTGGTGGCTGTATGTCCTTGCAGGAGTGAGCACTATGGTCATCGGAGCGGTTTTAGCGTTTATCATTTAGCTTGATTCTTATGAAACATTCCATCAGAATGATTCTTGGCAGATTGATGCTCATCTTGCTGTCACTTTTCTCCTTGTCATTGATTGACTTGGCTGGTCAAGAGATAACAAATGCCACCAGACGTAAGATGAACCTTGCAGCTCTGAATGTCCTAGATGATTATCAACTAGTTTCGGCCATCAATTCAAAATCGGATAGATACCGATTTATCCAGCTGTTTGACAGTCCGGATGCTAAGGTGTTCTGTGATCTGTTCAACACTGGTGAAGCGTTCAAAACAGAAATCACAGTTCAGGAATATGCTGATTTGCTTATGGATAAGTGTGAGAACATCAATGCTGAGATCTCGCAGGTCCGTAAAGAGGCTTTTTATCTTGCTCCTGATTCTAAGTGGCATTGTACGGTTGTTATGGACAAGTCATTGACGTATAATGACATGAATGGTGTGCTATTTCCACCATTCGTTGATGATTCCATCCCTTTCATACTTGAAGTTGATCTTGTTTATGATGAGAATGAAGACCGTATGCGCATCCATCGCATCAGTTGTCTGAATTCAGATCATTTCAAGCCTATGAATGACTTCTACATTGTCCAAAGAAATAAGGAAAAGAGCGATTCTCTCCGTGACACTCAGGTCAGCATTGACAGAAAGTTATTAGAGTTTAATAGTTTTGGTCAGGCATATTCCGAAAAAGGAAAGCTTGAGTATTGGGATTATGATGTGAATGTTGACAAGAAGATGATTGCCGAGGATGATTCTTACGAAATGGTGATTCTGAATTACAAACGCAAACGATTTAGGATGAAAGCCCATTATGGAATGACACTAAATTCTCGCTACGAGGTTCAGTCAAAAACTGTTTTCGACAACAATCAGTCCTCTGGTCAAGAAGCTGGACTAGATTTAGGCTTTTCATTCTCTGCAAGCCGTGGTTTCCGTTTCGGAATCTTCACTGGTGCAGCTGCGTCTTTTTCAACTCTTGAATTTGAGAAGGACAACATGAGCTATTCATACCAGTCTTCTGACAAGGATGGTTCATTGTTCACTCGCTCCTATGATGTCAAGTCTGCTGCTCAGAATGTGAAATTCATGGACGTTGCTGTCCCTCTTTATTTTAGCCTGAATTTTAGGCTTGCGCGTGGAGCATCCTTGTTCTTTGATCTTGGGGGGCGCGCCTATTTCAACTTGTTGTCCGAAGTTAGTCCGATGACGATTTCCGGCACAGTGAAATCAACTAGCCAGAGTCAGCCGGTAAATGAATCGTTCAATGTTTCTACTAATGAGTTCCTTTCTCCGAAAGCATTTGAAAGAGAGAATATGGATTTCTCCGTTTTCGGAAAGGCTGGTTTGGAAATATGTCTCTTGAGAAACTCGATGTATCTTCTCGCCTCGGCAGGTTATGAACATGGCTTGACATGGTCTTATAAGTCCGATGAGAATCCTTTCTACTCAGACACCGTGTTCCCTTATGTTTATAACGCGCAGTATGGTAAAGACGTGGCATTCAGACCTTTCGCAGATTGTGTGTCATTCAGGAGAAAGTGTGTATGGTTGAATTTTGGTTTAATGTTGAAATTGTAGTGTATGGTACGAAAATTTAAATGCAAAAGTTGCAACAGGGTTTATGAAGCTGATGAGTTGAACCCTAATTGTGTTTATTGCGGATCTGATAATGTGACTCCCTACAAGCCGATGTCTCCTATAATAAAGATCGCTGCGGTCTCCGTGGCTGGCCTTGTAGTCGGATTTGCCTGTGTTAAAGTTGTCTCTTTAGCACTGAATTTTAAGGGACGGTCAGAATCGGTTGCTACAACTAATGGGCAAACACTACCTTCATCTTCCGGTGGAGCGAATCTTCCTTCCAATACTACTCCGAAAGAAGATTCAAATGTTGGTAATGGAGAGGCTTTGATGGAGATCAGCTCTGGAAAGCCGATCATCTCTTCTGTCAAGGATCCTGTGTATTCCAATGGAGCATATTCATTAGAAGTCACTGCTTCAGCTGATAGCGGAGATGATTTAGTTTATTATCTTTACGCCTCTGGAAAAGTTGATCCTGTGGCATATTCCTCCAATGGCAAATTCAAGAGCATCCCTCCAACTGAGGATGAAACGGGTGTTTATACTCTTGAAGTTAAGAATAGCCGTACCGGGGAGAGTACTTCCAAACCGATTCCTGGCTTTGTGAAGCAAGCTGAAAAGACAATCACAGTGAAGAAACTTTCTGCAAGCGATCTTCAGAATATGTTCAATTCCGGATCTGTACCATCAAGTGCAAAACCTTGTTTCGCGCGTGGCTACAAGATTGTCTGCTCCGGCTTGGCGGAGGATGAATCCGCACCAGACAGGTATGAAGAGATTCTCAACCGACTGATCGCTTCGTGGTCCAGTGTTGTTGTCACGAGTCTAAGCTATAATGACAAAAACCAGATCACATCCATTCATATTAAAGTAGTGTATTGATGTTTAGGAAGTTATTGATTTCGTTTTCTGTCATGATGGCGATGTTGCCATTGTCTTTTGCACAAAAGGACGCAGCATCGGAAGAGTTACGTTTCCTGTATATCACAAACACCATCGACACTCCGACCGCATCTCTGACAAAACATTTGAAGCAGGTCTATAAAGATGGCATTAACTACGGCTATCCGACCATCTTCTACTTGTCGAACATGAACAATTCCATTGTGGCTACCGTTGGTTTGGGACAGGATGACTCCAAGGCTTTTGGCCAAATCATCAACATCCTCCAGACGAGTACCTATAATAACATAGACGCAAATCAGGATCTTGTCAATCTCATGGACATCTTCAATGCGGTTGATTTCATGGACGAGAATGGCAAGTTCAAGTATCAGTCTATGGTTTGGGATTTCTTCATCAACCAATCTTTCTGGAATCTTGGCTACAACGACAAGATAATAGGAGGAATTTGCTATATTCTTGGAGTAGAGGACATTCCAGATGGCTATTTTCGTATGAGAATCCAATATTCTGGAGCTGGTGATTTGTCTTATGACATTCGCAAACCATTGGGTTCGAGGTTGGATTGCTCTAAAATTAGTAATTTTGACTTAATCAAATTTGAATAATGATACGTGTCTTTTCATCATTTCTGTTAGCATTGTTTGTAAATTGTTCGTTGGCATTCTCTGCTCAACTCCCATCTAAATGTTCTGTTTATAAGCCTCAGGAACTTTTGTCTGAGGTTTTGAAGGAGAGTGCAGCCAACAAGCTTTTGAGTTCAGGTACGTTTGGACAGAAATCCAAACCATCAAAAATGATGTATTGGGATGTCTTCAGTGACAGAGATGACAACACAACTTACACTGACGCTGATGGTAAAACTCCTTTTGGCAAACTTGATTTTAATGAAAAAGTAAGGATCGCCAAAATTTTTGGACAGTATGCAATGGTTTTCTCAGAACCGAATGAGACAGTGAACTATCCTGAGATTTCCGGCTCAGCTGTGTTTAAGGGGTGGATCCCTATGAGCAATCTATTGTTATGGAGTTCGTGCCTTGCTAATGACAGAGGGATTTATTTCAAAGCTCTGCTCTGTGTCAATGCTGATCAGAGAGATGCAAAAACTTTTGGTGTAGGGTATCGTAGTCCTAACGACAAATCAAAAACCGTCCGTTTGTCAACCGACATGCAGTTCTACTATGTGATGAAAAGGGGAACAGATGGAATGGTTCTTTTGGCCACCCAGCATAAGATTGATGGATTAAAGGGACTAATTTCCAACAAACTACTTAAGGCTTGGGTTCCAAATGAGTCCTATGTGCCTTGGAATCAGCGTTCTTGTATTGAACCGACTTGGGAACATGAAGATGTGGAGTATTTTGCATCTCGTGGCATTTCCTCAAAAATCTATGATTCTAAGGAACTTACTGGTGATGTGGCCAGTTTGGTTCCATTCCGCAAGAGCAATGAACCATACGAGCAGTATCAATATCGTATGGCACCGGAGGCGTTGCGTTTCCCGATTTTGGACGGTACTACTGCCGATGAATATGAGTGCTCTTCGTTTACTAGTTCAGGAGGTTCGGCCAACGTTTCGACCAAACAGCAGGAGGCCGTGAAGCTTGAGCAGAGGAAAAAGCAGGAGTTGGAGAAACTTCTTCACTTGAATCTTGCCATTGTCATTGATGGTACATCCTCAATGGATCCGTACTTCCCAGCCGTTGAGAAGGCAATTAAGGATGGCTGTGCTTTCTTTGACAAAAACAAGTTCAAGATTAAAGTTGGAGTTTTGATTTACAGAGATTATGCTGATGGAACTCAGGGACTTACGGAGATCTGCAATCTTACAAGCCCTAATGATCCGGCATTATTCTCTTTCCTTTCATCCGGTGGAAACTATGGAATTAAGAGTTCAGCGAATGATAGGTCGTTCACGGAGGCTTTGTACTATGGTATCAATGAAGCGTTGGACAAGTTCCACTTCGACAAGGATCAAAGCAACCTGATGCTTGTGGTAGGGGATTGTGGCAATGCTTTGGATGATGCAAAAGGTCCGACAGCAGATCAAATTGTCAGCAAATTGGTCGCTAAAAACGTCAACCTCTTTGGTTTCCAAGTCCGTAATCTTAACCAGGAGGCGTGGAATCTCTACAATAGGCAACTTCTTCAAATCATGAAAAAGAGCCTTCAGAAAAAATACGAGATATTCCAGCAGTCTGATGATTTGCTGAAGAAATCAACCGTTCGTTTGAGCGATGGTGTCCGAGCCAAGACAACCTCTGACGGACAAAGATTCAGCAATATAAGTATTAAGGAATCTGATCAGAAATATTTTGGCGAACACAAGTATGCGACCGCAGGAACTGAAATTTCGGCTCAGGTCCTGGCTGATCTCATGAAAGAATCCATAGGTGGCTACGCGAAAAGTGTTCAGTCTCAGTTGGATCTCCTTGTCAATTCTGACGTGAACGATCTCTCCGATGAAGTCATGAATGATTTCGAAGGCAGCGATGATGTTCTAAAGGCAGCTACTGTCAATGTCAATAAGGCTTGGTTGCGCAAGAGGTTAGGAAGCGCGATGCCAAAAGGTTCCTCCCAGCTTATCACATTCAGGGGATGGACAGCCAAGAAGGATGAAAGCGGTAGGGATTTCTACAAACCGGTTTTGTTCATTTCATCCGAGGAATATGATGAACTGATGATGCGGCTCAAGCCTGTGGATGACGTGGCTAGACAATCTACTTCTGACAACAGGCAACCTTACGTGAATGCCCTCAAGGCCTTGCTGAAGAGTATGATTCCAGGCATTACTAATGAAGAGATGGAGCGTAAGGGCATTGCAGACGTGATGAACATGATCGCAGGTCTTAATGAGTCTTCGGACGCTTTGAAGGGTAGGACACTTTTGGAGATTTCCGATGAGGCTGCTGTCAAACCTACTGAATACCGTAGAATGGTCATGGATTTTGACAGGAAGTACAAAAATCTTGATTTCATAAAGAACAACCCTTATAAGTACGTTAGGGAGTTTAATGGTGTCAAATACTATTGGATACCGATTGAGAATCTTCCGTAAGGAGAGAGGAATATGGACAAACTGTTTGAAATACATAGTCTAAGGTGCTCTTATGCTAAACCTTACCGTGAAGGAACGTCCAAAACAGTCCTTCATATTAATGACTTGCTTCTACCAAGAGGGAAGAAGGTCTTCATTGTAGGGGAGTCGGGAATAGGCAAGAGTACAATTCTGGAAGTGCTGGGAATGATGAACAACACTATCGTTCCTGACAAAGAAACTAAGTTCCTATTTTATCAGTCAGACGGCTTGCCGGTAGATTTGATTGCCATGTGGGAACGGAACAAGGATGAGGAGTTGTCTGATTTCAGACGAAGGAACTTCAATTTCATATTCCAGAGTACTAATCTGATGCGTAATTTCACGGCTTACGAGAACATTGCGATAACGAGGATGATTCAAGGCTATACTCAGTTTTCTTCTTTCCGCAGAGTTGACAAGGTCCTTTCTGATCTAGGACTTGAGCATGTCGATGAGAAGAGAATGGCTCAGGAATTGTCTGGTGGTCAACAGCAAAGACTCGCTTTTGCAAGGGCAATTCTGCCGGATTTTACCGTTTTGTTTGGCGATGAGCCGACCGGGAATCTTGACAGTGACAATGCCGTGAGAGCGATGTCGCTGCTCTCCGCAAAGCTTAACGAGCTTCAGAACAGTTCCGCAGTGATTGTCTCCCATGACATGCACCTTGCTGTCTCTTTTGCTGACATAATCATAAAAATCCGGAAAAAGGAACACGAGCGTGGGTCGGATTCTGATGAGACTACTTACTATGGTTTGATTGACGACAAGAGCGTCTTTGTTCCATCTTCGGACAGGACTGACTGGTCAAATGGCGAGGAGCACTATTCAAGTGATGAATTTGAGAAATATCTGAAAAGGGTTTAATATGTCGTTGCTGAAATATTTGTCGGAAGATTTTTTTAAGTTGTTTGTCAAGAGGGAAGGTAAGGTCGTTCTTGGGAAACGACTTTCCAATCTGTGGCTTTTGGTGTGTGTGCTGACTCTTACCTTTTTAGCTATAGCGTTCAGTAACGCGAGCCTGGATTATCTTTCCTATAAGATGAATGATCCCTTCATCAATTGGGTGGATATCCAGAATGACTATGGTGAAGGTAACATTGACGGACTGCTGGATGGTTTGTCAGACACGACTATGCAAAGGGACTTCCATTTCGTTACATATCAGGTAGATTACACCAATCATTACATGTTTTTCGGGAAGGATGATTCTCAAATTCAATACCTTAATTGCAGATTCTTCCAGTCATTTGAGGGAAACCCTTTGTTGCAAGCTATTTTAGGTGAAGACAATGTGGTGGACAACGCTTCGATTGCAGTTGACCGATTGGCCGATGACATGATTGGAGTGATTGTCACGAAGGATGTCGTGAACAAAATGGGTTATGTTGACGATTATCCGTCCTACATCAATCTCTGCCGCTATAGTTCAGGAGCTGACACCTTGGGATTCAAGCTTTATCAAGGGTTCGCCCATGTTCCAGTGCCGGTGTTAGCAGTTGTAAAGAGATTGCCTAAAAACATGGACATTATCGCCACTCGATTCTTTTACGAGCAGCAGAGGAATGACATGACATATCCGTTCAACCTTAATAATCCGGAATATGCCTCGTCTTTGTACTATTATATTCCCGATGGTGCTGACAAAGCAGCCATGAACGATTTCCTAAAGTCTGAGGGTGGGGACACATGCTATGTTCGGGAGCCTTTTCTGCCTAACCAAGAATCTTTCCGCAAGGGTTCTTTCATTTCCCTTCAAGGCCGCGATGGGATGATTGCGACCGATGTAGCATGGCGGATCAATGATGATTTCATGTCTAAGTTCGGAGATGATGGTGTCGTGAGAGTGTACGATTATGATTTCAGTGACTACTCTCTTCCACAAGGTTCCTTCATTTCTGTTCAGTTCAACGATCTCAACAAGATACGTGACTTTGAGTCATTTGTCAAAGACACTTACAAAGTAAAAATAGAGATGTCCCAGATCAACGCGAAGGAAAATTTCAACTCCGTTAGCATCATGGCAAACATCTTGTCTTGGGCTATCATTGCATTCTCTATAATTTGTATTATCTTGTTTATAGTTAATTTGTTGCAATCATATTTCCAGAAAGTTAAGAAGAATCTTGGTACATTCAAGGCTTTCGGAATTAGTAACAAGGAACTGATAGGGATATACATGCTTATCATGATGTCAACCATCATTGTCTCAATTGTGACCTCACTTGCTTTGATTTGGTCCGTTCAATATATTCTTCCACATCTTGGCATTCTGAAAGACGGGAACTTTAGTTACCTATCATTATGGAATAGTAAGACTGCGTATTCGATAGTTGTGATCTTGATCAGTTCTGCTTACACTGTGTTCTTGGTCATGAAACGCCTTCTTGCGGCAACGCCAGGTGATTTGATTTATGATAGACAATAGTTTTGAATATGAATAAACGAGTGTTAGGCCTTTGGCTTCCTATAGTGGTTGCATTTGTTTGCGTTTCCTGCCAGTTCGATGATTCAAACTTGTATCCCGAACAGATTGGCAACGGAGCATCGATTTCTGTAGATGAATTACAGAATATCTCACCGACAGGCGGGTCGTTCACGTTTACTTTCACATCTACTGCAGACTGGGTGCTTAATGATTGTCCGCATTGGCTTTCATTTTCAAAGACTTCCGGAAAAGCAGGAAGCACGACAATAGTAGTCAATGCTTCATTGAACAACACCCGCATTGACAGAAAGGCGGTGGTCAAATTCCGCTCTTCCGAATATGATGTTCCCATGACTGTCTCACAGGAATGCCCGTATCTGAGAATCAACAACAAGAGTTTTGGCTTTGATTGGGACAGCAGCAATGACTACCATGCTTCAGGCCTTCCGCTTGTGATTGAGTCTAATGTTGACTGGAAGTTTGTCAGTACAAACGTTTCATCCGGCACTCCTACCTTAGAGCATTTTGGAATATCCCAAGACTATGGCAAAGGTTCCACTCGTCTCGAAATCCTTCCGGTTGTTATGAACACCGACAAGGAGGATTATCAAATGACAGCTCGTCTTGCCGCAATTACTTATGATGAATATGGACGTGAACAGGAGATCCCTGAATCAGCTGTTGACAGTTATGACATCTCAATGTCTCAAAAACATATCAAATTTTTGATTAACGAGACCATCAATCCTATCGACAACACTATTTCAGAACTAGGAGACTCTTCCTTTACATTTCATGTTGACACAGAAGTTCCATGGAAAGTTCAATACCAATCTTCGGAAGGGGACAACTGGACTGACGGACTTCCTTCATGGATCAGCGCAAACCGTGTAGAAGCAGGATCTGGGGCATCAGACCTTATTTTGAAATGGCAAGGTACTGATTCTAAGGGTAATAATGTAGGAGGCGTGAACCCATATTCCACCAATCGCCTTGTGCTATTGCGTATTATTTCCACTGACGCTACCATGACGAGCAGCCGGAAGCTGGTTTACCGCGACATTAAGTTTAATCAGAGTCCTTATGTTTTGAGACTTGGGAAATCATCCGAGAAATCAGAGATTTCTTTGGAGAATGATGAAGTGACTGACAAACAGATTTCAATCACCTCTTCTGGGGCCTGGCAGATCAAGAATATTCCTTCATGGATGGATGTTACACCTGTGTCAGGAGTTGGAAACCAGCTTGTTACCGTCAAGGCTAAAGAACAAAACCTATCCACTGCTGACTTGACATCGTCTGATTTCAGATTGGAAAGCCTCCGGAATGACATCAAATGTGATATTACCGCTACACAGGCGCGGTTTAAGTTTGACTTGGATTCTCCTTCAGTGCTTGGAGCTATCCCAACGCGTAGCACCCTACGTTATTCGGTAACATTGGAGTCTTCCGGTGGATGGGAAATCTCCGGGGCACCTGAGTGGTTGGACATCTCTCAGACTTCTGCGGAGTCAAAGGGACTAAGTAATCTTCAGATCGGAGCCAAGACAGTGAATCCTGACGAGAATCAGGATCGCAGTGCTACCTTAGTCTTCAGCAGCCTTGTTCATAAGGCTCATGGAAAGACTCTGACTAGGACGCTGTCGGTACTTCAGAGGAAATATTCATTCGATTTGACTCCTAGTGCATTGTCATCAATTCCTGCCTACAGCGATAAGTACAACTGTGGAATGCTTGTAGTCTGCTCTGGAGATTGGGCGATTACTTCTTGCCCTAATTGGCTGACACCTAGTGTCAAATCAGGTGATGGCCTGTCTGATGTCAACGTGACCTTCACTCCGTCATATAATACGAGCAAAACTGCTAGATCCGGTAAAATTGAAGTAAAAGACAACTATAAAGGAACCGTCAAGTCCTATACTGTCAACCAGGATGGATTTGTCTTCGATTCTTCGGAAGAGAACATTTCCGGCATTGATGTGATCAATAAACGGTCTTACACGGTTAGTTTTGACCTCACGGAAGGGGCTCCGTGGGAAATCGTGAGCGGTTATGGCTCATGGGTGTCACCAGACATAGTCAGTGGAAAAGGACGAGCCTCCATCCGGTTTACTCCGACCCCTAATCCTAACACAAGCAAGAGAACTACTAGTGTCAAGATCCATTCGATTATCAACGATGCTTACAAAGAGGTCTATTTCCAACAAAATGAATATGAGTTTGACACAAGGACAGAGTCGTTCTCATTCACAGAGCTATCATCTGACAGAAAGTCTATTGTAGTCACATCCTCAGGAGACTGGACTGTCAAGAATGCTTCTTCTTGGATGAACGTGTCTTCGAAGAGTGGACCAGGCAACGGAACGATTTATCTTAGTGTCGATAATAATGTCAACACTACTGAACGTAGCGGATCCTTCACGATCGTCAGCGAGTTGAACAGCAGTTTGTACAAGACGGTCAATGTGAAGCAGGATCCTTATGTTTTCAACACTGACTCTGAGTCTTTCTCATATACGGCTATCAATACTAAAGAAGATCACATAAGTGTAAGATCCTCTGGAAACTGGTTAATCAAAGATGTCCCTTATTGGATTTCTATGTCCTCAATGTCCGGAACCGGGCAGGAAGGAGGCAAGACCACTGATGTCACCCTCACACCTTCTGACAACATGAGCGAGAGCTCTCGTAGTGCTGTGTTTAATGTTGTCAGTGCAGACAATCCATCGCTGACTAAGAGAATCAGCGTCCAACAGTCTGCTTTTGTGTTCTCTGTTTCAACTTCATCCATTAGTTTCGCAGCATCCAAAACCTCAGCAGTGGACGTCAGAGTGGATTGCACTGGCGAATGGACTGCAAAATCTAACAACTCATGGATCACTGCTCAGAAAAAGGATGACAAGACATTGAGCATTTCGGTTTCAAACAACACATCCTCGGAGCGTAAAGGAACTGTCACTGTGACGAGTACCCTTAATAATAAATCATTGACAATAAATATAGTTCAATCAAAGAAATAATCTATTCAAATCTATTATTATGAAACGTTTAGTTATTATCGCGATGTCCATCATCATGGCATCATCATGTTCAATTCTTCATCATGCAGAGATTGACAATCCTGCTGAATCCCATTTCTTGACCAGTGACAGTAAGGTCTCTCTTAATGTTTCTCCTCAGAGAATCACCTATGTCTACCGTCCATCGTCCGATGATGCCAAGTCTCTTGGTGTTGAGCAGTTGAAGCGAAATGCTGTTTATGAGGCTCTCGAATCAAACGGAGGCTATGACGTTCTTGTCGGTGTCAACTATTTCATCACTGCAAAACATGGCCTTTTCTGCAAACAGGTAACAAGCATTAAAGTGTCCGGTTATCCAGCTACCTATAAGAACTTCAGGGATGCACCAGAGAATGTTGTCAGCATTGATGGTGCGACTGTGCAACTCGACATGTCAAAGTAGTTTTTCGTGAAACTCATTGTCAGGACAGAATGTGGCCAAGAAAATTGAGTCACATTCTGTTTTTTGTTAAAGACATGTAGTTGCAGGATAAAATTAATGCTATATTTGTAGTCGAATTGTTTAAATCGTATGGTTCTGTATATCCTTAATTTGCTGGAAACCCTTCCCAAAACTGCCGTGAACAATGACCAAGGCAGTGAGGTTTTACTAATCGTTTACCTGATCGGGACACTGTCGATCTCATTCCTTTGCTCGCTTCTGGAATCTGTGCTGATGTCAACACCTCTTTCTTTCGTTACGATGAAGAAGGAGCAAGGCTATAAGCCTGCGGAGAAGTTCTTGAAGTTCAAGTCGGATCCGGACAGACCTCTGGCAGCTATTTTGTCTCTTAACACGATTGCCAACACATTGGGCGCTGCAGCTGTAGGCCGGCAGGCAACGATGCTTTTCGGAAGTACATGGTTCGGAATAATTTCGGCTCTGACGACTCTGTTGGTTTTGATCTTCTCTGAGATTGTTCCGAAGACAATAGGAACATCCTACTGGAAGAATCTGATGGGCTTTGTGACTTCTGTCATCTCGCTCTTGACTGTGTTGATGTGGCCGCTTGTAGTCATGGTGCGTTTGATCACTAAACTTATGACCAAGGATGACGATGAGGCCACTGTCAGCAGGGAAGAGGTGACAGCGATGGCGAACATCGGGGCCGAGGAGGGCGTGATTGACTCGGACGAGAACAAGGTCATCCAGAACATCATGAAATTGGACAATGTCAAGGCTTGCGATGTGATGACTCCAAGGATTGTGGCAATGACAGCGCAGGAGAACATGTCCCTGAAGAATTTCTACAAGAACGATACTTACCTGCATTTCTCCAGAATCCCAGTCTATGGGGATTCTCCTGAGTACATCACCGGCTACATCCTACTGAGCGATGCTCTAGAGGGACTGGCGGACGATGAGTTCGACAAGCGTCTGGTTGAATTGAAGCGCCCGATTTCCTTCTTCAAGGAGGAGGACTCTTGCGGCTACATCTGGGAAGAACTTCTCAAGAAGCACGAGCAGATAGGTCTCATCATTGATGAATATGGCTGCTTCCAGGGCATAATTACTCTTGAGGACATCATCGAGACGATCCTCGGTCTAGAGATCATAGATGAGAACGATCAGGCCACTGACATGCAGCAGTTCGCCCGCGAGCGTTGGGAACGCCGACAGAAGCGATTCCGCACAATCGTCCTCCCAAAGGATGAGGACAAGGGAAGCCAAGCCTGACATTTTGTTGTGGGAATTTCCTATCTTCTCAACGTTTTAATGCATCCGATATTTGATTATTTGAGCTAAAAGATGTTATTTTGCGGCTTGGATATATTTTTAACTAATGATTATGAAAGCTAAATTTATTGGCGTGGTGGCCTTGATGGCCTCGATTTTCGCCATGACAGCCTGCCAGAAGGACAAGGCTGATGACACTTGGAAACAACTTCCGGTTGAGCAGATTACCGTAGAAAGCGGCAATGCCAAACTCACTGTAAATGAAGTTCCTTGCACCTATGGTAACGTCCAGCTTGTGGCTGGCGGAGAGGATAACGCAGTGTTGACATTAACAGGTGCTGTCCCTGGGTTTTCAGAGGTGAAAGTGAATGTTGACCTTCTTAAAAGAGGTGAGAACACTTTCCATTTTTCCGGATCTGAGGTTTTGTTGACTCCTCCATCAATCGCTGCTACTTTGCGCAGCGTTGAATCTTCGGGGTTCTACACAGTCGCGGTTGAAGGTGATGTGACCGTAGAAGGCACAATCTCTGTTGGTGTTACCACGTATGTGTCATCTGCGATGACCACTTCATTGAAAGGAAGTTGGAACCTTGTACGTAAATGTCAGTATGGAGAGACTGGACCAGTTAACGGCCCAGCGCAGATCACATGGAAAGTAGCAGCTGAGGCCGGAGGGAACATCGCCACAATCGTAGGCCTTGCTAATGCTATAGTCTGCCCACTGTTGACCGAGGTGCTCAATCAAGTTACCTTTGATGAGACAGGCAATATCATGGCCCAGTATTATAGCGATCTCGATTTGGGTGATGACGCACTTTCAAAGATCTTTGAGTTGATTGGTTCTGTGCAACCTGACGCTGAAGGCAATGTCACTTACACAGCCCATCACACGGATTGGCTTGATTCACCGAAAGCCAACCTCGCTTTTTGGTACGCTCAAGAAAGTTCTCTTTTCATTGTTCCTAACATCGCTGCCATCATAAATGCGGCAGACTCAGAGAGCACAAGGACTGATAGAACAGACGTGTCCGGCATAGACCTATCCTCGATAATGGAGCTTCTGTCAAAACTAAAGGAATATGGTGTTGATGTCAATACACTCAACACTGAACTTCAAAAAATGCTGAGCAGAGGTATCGAACTTAAATATTCAGAGAAAGATGGCGGTCTGAAGATTTACGTGGATAAGGCTCTTTGCGCCCCTATCATTGAAGCACTGCTTCCAGCTCTTAAGACTCTTGATGTGATGCTTGAGGAACTAGCTAAATCAGAAGACCCTGAAGATCAGGAGACTTTGCAGACAGTACAGCTTGTGATGTATATGCTCGGCCTTGAGAAACCATCAGACCTTGAGCTTGTTTGGAAAGCGACTTCCGAGTTCGAGATTGCCCTTAACTTCACGAAAGCTTAATTATTGGGCTAAATTATATTACTAGATTATTATCAGCTGTTTCTTTGGCGACAAAGAAGCAGCTTTTTATTTGATAATTTGAGCTAAAAGATGTTAATTTGTAACTAGATATATTTAAAACTGATGAATATGAAAACTAGACTCTTTGGCATGATGGCTCTACTAGCCTCCATCTTCGCCATGACAGCCTGCCAGAAGGACAATGCTGATGACACTTGGAAACAACTTCCGGTTGAGCAAATTAGCGTAGAAAGCGGCAATGCCGAACTCTCTGTAAATGAAGTTCCTTGCACCTATGGTAACGTCCAGCTTGTGGCTGGCGGTGAGGATAACGCAGTGTTGACCCTAACAGATGTTGTTCCCGGATATTCAGAAGTGAAGGTGAATGTTGACCTTCTTAAGAAGTCCGATGATTCTTTCGCATTCAAAGGAACGACCATAGTGTCAACTCCACCATCAATTGCCGCCACACTGCGTAGCACGGATGACAATCCTTGTTATTCTGTCAATGTGGAAGGCTCCATCACACTTGACGGTGCAGTCAAAGTGACAGTCGCCACTCAGGTTCAAGGTGATTCGGCTCCGTTGATCGGAAGCTGGAACATTGTACGTAAGTGCAGGTACATTGAGGATAAGGGTTTGGATCATAATGACCGCTCTCCGATACAGCCCAAATGGAAAATCTCTGACGGGGTAGGAGAGAAGCTTTTGGAATATGTTTCCTTGTTCAATCACTTCGGAAACTGTGTTCTGACAGAGGTGTTCGATCAGGTTACATTTGACGAGACAGGCAATATCATGTCACGTTACTGGCCTGATTTTGGAGAGGATGATAGTCTGAAGGGACTATTATCCTTAATCAGCCCTCCATCAAATGGATACTACATTTACAAACCAAAATATCACACTGATTGGCTAGAGTCACCTAAAGCCAACTTCGCATTTTGGTATGCTAAAGGCAATTCCCTCTATGTGGTTCCAAATGTCACAGCCATAATTGATGCCGCCAAGTCGGAAAACCTTAGGTCGGATGCTTCAGCAGGGATAGACATCTCCGAAATTAAGGAATTTCTTGAAAATCTGAAGGAATATGGAGTTGATGTCAACGCTCTCAGTGCTGAAATTCAGAAAATTCTCCAGAGGGGAGTTGAACTGAAATATTCATTGGAAGGGGACAATCTGAAAATTTACGTTGACAAGGCTCTTTGCTCCCCGATAGTGGAGGCTATTCTTCCGGCTCTTCCAAAGCTTGACGTACTTCTTGATCAATTGACTAAGGGAGATAATGATACAGCTGGGAAAATCAAGGTAATCATGATCATTCTTGGCCTTGATAAACTTACGGAAACTATCTGGAACGCCACAACAGAGTTAGAAATCTCCCTAAACTTCACTAAGGCGTAGAAACCAGACAAGACTTATGAACAGCGGCCACTTGATTCAAAGTGGCCGCTGTCTTTATAATGCTGTCATCATTCGCCACCGAAGCGCCAACCGAATCCGAGCATTAGATTGTTTGGATCGTGGAAATCGTGAAGCTTGTAGCCGATGTGAAGGAACAGATTTTTATAGACATCTGTCTTCAAGGCAAGAGTTTGGTAAAATCCCTTAAGTTCCTCTCCTTTGTAGATGACATTACGTCCGAATCCGATGTTGACAGAGAAAATCGGCATGACAAATTCAGCTCTAAGTGAGAGACCGAACCCTAACTGCTCTCCAAGAGGGGGACGAAAGAATTTGATGTTTCCGTCATCACCTATTCCTGCCACATGATCACCGACATTAGCACTTTCATCGTACTGGACATCGAGCGAGAGCCCTGTCCTAAAGAACTTGTTTACCCTGTACAATGGGTTGATGTTCAAGCCTATGATGCCGAACATGCCTTCTGCGATATATGGTGAGCCTTCCCAAAAGAGACCCTTTGTCCTGCCGGCCCCATAGAGGACAAAGTCATAGGTCATTCTTCTGCCTAGCTTTACGCTGTCATATTCATTCGAACGTCCGAATTCGGTGAGGTTATTTCTTCGCTCTGGGCCGAAAGCCCTTGCCGCTCCTATTCTAAGGCCAACTGTGTTGACACCCGCGTTGGGGTAGCTAGTGTTACCGTTCGAATAATGAGTCAAATCAATTCCTCCCGACACTGACCAGTTTGGTGAAGGGGCCCATTTGAGAAGTACTCCGAAGTTGATGTAGGCGTTTACCCTTGAACCGACCACCAGATTGTGCTCGTTGGGAAATTCCGGGTACAGGTCTCCGTAAGGATCGTAGGGATGCCATCCGAAAGACAGCCCGAAATTCCATTCATAGTCCAACGACAGTTTAGGTGACAATTGCGCCAGAGTGGCTCCTTGGAATGCATAGATCGCAGCCGGATTGCCAATCTCGTTTTTGTCAAAGAAAGTGTTCCAAGCAACTCCTATCCCTTGATAGGCAGTCGGAAACATCCTGCCGTAGCGGCTGTCTGAAGGAAATGAAAATGAATATTGCAGATGGGCTGAACCGCTCTTGTTAAGGCGCTTACCAAGTTCATTCTCCCCTCTGAAAAACCTATGTGAAGGCAGAATGTAAGCTGGACGGACATTGACACCGACTCTATGCGTCACCTTGGAACTGTCCGTCTGATGACCTTCCGCCATCAGAGATGCGGATAAAGCCAGAATCGTCAGAATGGTGGGTTTTATGAATATCCTTGCGCTCATCTCTTATCAACAAATAGGCTGTGCACTCCGTTAGGAGACTTGCTCGAAAACGTCCCTTTGATCTCCACAATTTTGCCTGTGGCCTTGTTCCTAAGGAACATGTTGTAGCCTGTAGAGTAGGTGTCAATGTCCCAAAGCATACTATAGTACCAAGGCATTTTTCCGGTTGGAGGGAATTTCATGGTTACTTCTCTGTCATCGTCAAGAGGGTATTCATTTGTGTCGTAACTATAGATGACAGTACATTGCTTACTGAAACAGAGGGCTTCATCATTTAGCGCTCCGTCCGGCACGGGCACTCTGAAATTCCCACAATATAGTCCGAACCCTGAATCGTCCGAAAATGCTACCTGTCTTGCAGCCCCGAAAAATACTTTCATCTTGACGCGTAATGTGTCAGTGCCTTCATTTTTGTAAGACAGGGGACCCCAGCCTTTTTCATATTCAGGGAAAGTCCTTGTCGCTGGCTCGTTCCACTCGATTCTTTCCAGATCATAGCCTGAACTGCGAGGTTGGGTGACAGTCAAGGTGTCATATTCA